>SHMQ01000005.1 GCA_008534395.1 Candidatus Acidulodesulfobacterium acidiphilum | reverse complement strand
GGCAAAGGGGGTGATGAAGGTTGATTGCGATTATTAATAAAACGTATTAAAAGCAAAATAATAATACAAAGATATTATGACAAATTAAAAGTTAAATTCAATAGACAAATTAAAAGTTGACAACATACCAAAAATAATTCATTGACAGAGTAAACATTTTATGATAAATATTAATTTATCATTTTATTAACATTTTAAAAAAATGGAGGAAAAGTAATGAAAAAGGTTATGAAGTTCTTTAAGTTAAAACTTTTGTTTTCATTGGTTTTTGCGTTTCTATCGGTTTTTTTAATTGCCAACAGCGTGTTTGCAGCTGATTACGGGGTGTTTACCAATGTTGCCGTAAATGTTCCCGGAAGCATTTCTTCCGTAACGCAAAAAGTAGAAAGCGCTTTGAACGCGCATAATTGGACGGTTATTGGCAAATTTAACACATCGGTTCCGTCCGGCGACACTTATCATTCAACAGTTATAGTCGCAACCAATAATGTTTACGACAAATATATGGTGGATAACGGGAAATATCCTCTTGGAGCTTTTGGATTGCCTTTAAGATTAGCCGTTTATACTACGCCAAATCAGGGAATCGTCGTGAGTATGGTAAATTTGCCTGCGCTTGCAAGGACTTTTTCAGGTAATTCTTATGTAGCTTATGCATTAGAAATAAATAACTATTTAAAAGGCATAATAAGAAAAGCGATAGGCGGAACTCCTTCAAACACTCAGTATGGACCTATGAGAACAGGAAGATTTCCAGGTGGAATAGGCGGAGGCTCATTCCCTGGAAGCGTCGACCAGATATCCAACTATTCCGGAAGCACCGATTCGAATTTGCGTGGAGTAGCCGATTTAGTTTTAAAGGGTATAGGGCGTAATAAAGGCAAATGGCATTTGGTTTACAAGATAGAAAAGCCTTCAATAGGATTTATAGAAATAGGCGTCACTAGAAATTCAACGGAAAGACATTCAATAGAAATAGACAGCAGTGCAAGGGCTACTTCATCATATAAGTTTCCAGGCATCGACCACAGTTCTGCTTATCCTATTGAAATACTTATATACAGAGCAGGAAATTATACCGATGTTTCTATACTAGGAGAAATGTGGAGAATGAAATATTATTTTGCAGACGCTGGTATGATGGCTTTTATGACCCATATGGGTATGCCTAGTTCCATTCAAGGATCTCTAAAGCAGATGATTTTATACGGACTTGCATATTAAAAATACGGCACAGTCCGGTAAGTCTGTCGTGCATCTGTAATTTTAAAGCCGGGGCTATTTTCGGAAGAAATGTGCATCATAGAAAAGAAAAGACCGAATATATTTTTAATTTATTAAACTCTTGTTAAATCTATAACGGAGGGCTCAAAGGCTTTTGCCGCGAGCCCTTTTTGTTTAACAGTTTTAATCTTGATATAAAATTTCATTCTTTAAAATAAATAAATTAACCGCTATTTGCAATAAAAATTTTTCTTGACAAAATTCTTCACTAAAAATAGAATAAAAATGTTAAAGGAGGTGATAAAATTTGAAAAAGCTTACAGTATTAGTTTTGGGAGTGTTTTTAGTCATATCGACTTTTGCATTTTCGGGTTGCGCAAAGAAAGCAGCGGCTCCGGCAAAACCTGCAAAACCTGCAGCAGTTAAAAAAGCGGCAAAACCGGCTAAAAAAACAGCTGCAAAAACCGCAAAAAAAGCGGCAAAACCGGCTAAAAAAACAGCTGCAAAAACCGCAAAAGCAAAAAGCTAAGGCTAAAGATTTAAATTCGTCCAGCTATCATTTCAATGCGTTATTAAATGAAAATGGTGGCTGGATTTTATTTTTATAAATGAAGAAAATTATTATTAATAATAAACTATTGTTTTTTTTTGCGATATTTCTATCGGTATCGCTTTCCTATTATTGCCGCAATAGCTTCGCCGCACATAAGCCAAATATAAACACGCGTTTGAAATACAGCTCCGTAATTAAACGCCTTACATTTTATAAAAAAGAATTATCCTTAATATCTTCTAAAATATCGCGCAGCGATTCTGCCGTAAGCAATCTGAAAAAAAAGATTAAGAATGATGAAAAGCAAATAAAAAAAATAAAAAAGAAAATAAAAAAATACGGACTGCTGATAGAGGATTTAACCGAAAAAATTTTTATTATCAACAAAGAGTATAAGTTAGACGGAATAACGCCGTTTAAAAACGAAAGCAATGCCTATATAATAAATTATCAGTTAAAAAATTTACTAAAAAAAGAAGAAACAAAACTCTTAAAACTCGTCAGGCGAAAAAATAAATTTTTAAGATTAAAAAAATATTTAAAAAACGAACAAAACAGTCTTATTGCCGACGTTAACGGCGTAAAACGCTCTAAAAAAAGGTTCAAACAATTGATAGCAGGTTTAAATATATATATAAAGTCGTTAAAAATGAAAAAAGATAAAAATTATAACGGTTACCAATCTAAAAAACCCGGAAATAATAGCAGAGACAATAAAAAGAATAGACTTTTAAAACGTAAAGTTATAAAATTGATTAAGAATTTAAAAAATAAATCCCGCAATAGCGGTGTAATATTCCAAATAATAAAATAAAGAGGTGAAGCATGTCCAACATAAAATACCGCTTAATATTTTTGTTTTCGGCATTATTTATTTTATCTATATCCTCCGTAAATTGCGTAAAAGTTTATGCCGCAGCAAAGACCGAACATAAAGCCGCCGTTAAAAAATTTAATTCAAATACCGTTAAAAATTTAAGGCTGTTTTCAAAAGTTTACGCGTTGATAAAAAACGACTATATAAAAAAAGAGCCGTCGAAAAAACTTATATTTGGAGCGGTGGAAGGCATGATATCTACTCTTGACCCCCACACCTATTTTCTAACTCCCAGCGAATTCAGGCAGATGAAATCAGAAACGTCCGGCGAATTTATAGGCATAGGCGTAAAAATATCTACCAGAAAAGGATACGTCGTTATTATTTCGCCGATAGACGGTTCTCCCGCCGCAAACGCAGGAATAAAAGCAGGCGACGTCATAGAAAAAATTAACGGTATTTCAACGTATCGCATGAATATTATGGAAGCAGTTAAGCTTTTGCACGGAAAAGCAGGGACTTCCGTTACGCTTTTAATAAACAGAAAGGGATTTAAAAAACCGAAAACATTCGTATTGACTAGAGAAAAAATATTGCTTAAAAGCGTAACCTATATGATTCTTCCGCATCACATAGCGTATGTCAGAATTTCAAGTTTTCAGGAGCATACTAATTCGCAGCTTTTGAAGGCTTTGAAGATTATAAGCGCTAAAGAACACGGCATTCAAGGACTTATACTGGATCTCAGGAACAATCCCGGAGGATTGTTGAATCAAGCGGTAAAGGTATGCAGCGATTTTATAAAAAGTGGAGTTATAGTTTATACAAAAGGCAGAATAAAGTCTCAAGACGTAAAATATTATGCATTGGGTAAACATATACAGCCTAATTATCCTATAGTCGTTCTTGTAAATGCCGGAACGGCAAGCGCGGCCGAGATTACGGCGGGCAGCTTACAAGTTCATAAACGCGCAATAATAGTAGGCACTAAAACTTTCGGCAAAGGTTCGGTTCAGACGATATTTACTCTGCCAGACGATACCGGCATGGGGCTTACGACGGCTTTTTATTTTCTTCCAAACGGGGTATCCGTTCAAGATACCGGCGTAATACCTAATTTTTACGTTCACAGCTCTAAAGATTTCATATTCGTAAAACCTTTGAGAAAACTAAGGGAAGTCGACTTAATGCATCATTTTAAAAATCCGGAAAACAAAAATATAGCAAACAGGGATAAAGATAAATATAAAACCTTTAACGTTTATTTCAAAAAGGATAATCAATTCAGGTTTGCATACGAGCTGTTAAAGAGCTGGAACGTTATTAAGAATACCGGCACTAAATTAAATTAAATGAAGAATTCCGTAAATTTCAACGATAAAATAATAATTGCTTTAGATTACGGCGATTTAAAACCGGTAAAAAATTTATTAGATAAACTTGAAGGAAGAGCTTTTTTTTATAAAGTCGGATTCGAACTCTTTACTTCTTGCGGAGAAAAAAGCGTTAAATTTATCAAGGAACGCGGATGTAAAGTTTTTTTAGACCTTAAATACCACGATATTCCGAATACCGTTTATAAAGCAGTAAAAGCGGCGGGTAGATTAGGCGCAGATATAATAAACGTGCATGCTTCCGGTGGAACGGAAATGATGTCCGCCGCAAAAAAAGCGGCAGACGAAGCATCGGAAGATGCAGGCAGGCATATAGATATTATAGCGGTTACGGTTTTGACCAGCCTTTCGGACGGCGATATAAATCGGATTTTTTACGATTATAATAAGGATTATGAAGAAGTTATGCAAGGAAAAGGCAATGAATGCAGAGTTAGCAAAAACAGCGCATCTTCCGCTTTAGCAATTCATTTAGCCATGCTGGCTAAAATTTCAAAACTGGACGGCGTAGTGTGTTCCGGTCACGAATCGTCAAATATAAAAAAAACGTTCGGGAACGATTTCAAAACCTTAACGCCCGGCATAAGAACGAAAACCGGAAGCGGTAATAAAATAACGAACTGCGCTAATAATTCCAAAGACGACCAGAAAAGAGTAATGACGCCTTCCGAGGCTTTTAACGCCGGAGCCGATTATATAGTAATAGGCAGAGAAATAACCGGAGCTGCGGATCCCGCCTATGCTTTCGATAAAATTTATGCCGATATAAAAAACAACGTCAAGACGCAAAAAATATGAAATTAATAGTTTACGGCGTAAATACGGTCAGGGAAGCAATTCTTTCGGGCAGTATTAAAAAAGGCGGCAGCGTTTATATAACTGAAAAAAAATACAAAAGCGGCATAGCGGATAAAAGCTTTATTAATATCGCAAAAGATAAAAATATAAATATTTATTCAAAAAAAGATGCCTCTTTTCTGCAAGAGTTCGGCAAGGAAGCTTTCATAAAGGGCATAGCCGCCGTTGCCGAATATACCGAATCGGATTATGAAAATTTATTAAATAAATCCGAACAAAATACAGGCAAACCGTTTTATCTAATTTTGGACGAAATAACCGACCCTCAGAATCTCGGCTCGATAATAAGAACTGCAAACGGAGCAGGAGTATCCGGAATTATAATACCTAAGGCAAATTCCGTCGGTATAACTTCTTCGGCGGCTTATGTTTCTCAGGGAGCCTTATTTTATGTCGCCGTGGTCCGCGTCGTGAATATTTCCAGAACTATAGCGGATTTAAAAAAGAGAGGCATATGGGTAGCCGGACTTTCGGGGGATGCGGAAGATACTGTATACGATATGGATTTTAACCTGCCCTTAGCATTAGTCGTAGGTTCCGAAGGAAGCGGTTTAAGGCGTCTTACTGCCGAAAACTGCGACAGGATTTTAAAAATTCCGATGGAACGAGGCGTTAATTCCCTTAACGCATCCGTAAGTTTTGCGGTTGCCGCATATGAAGTCGTACGTCAAAGGAAATACGGAGTTAAAAACAGCAGTTAAAAAAATAGCTTGACATTATTTATGCAGTAGTTTAAACTTTGTATTACGGTTATTTTATCTAGTTGTTTAGATAAAAGCCGATATTATTAATTTACAAGCCGTCGTTATTTAAACAGCGGCTTAAGATTCAAGGAGAAGTTAAGTATGAGGTACCAAGGGAAAGTGAAGTGGTTTAACGACAGTAAAGGTTTTGGTTTTATCGAACAGGAAAATGGACCTGATGTTTTCGTTCATTATTCTGCAATTTCGCAGGACGGTTTTAAAACCTTAACGGAAGGACAGAAAGTAGAGTTCGAAATCACCAACGGTGCAAAAGGACCGCAGGCTGTCAACGTAACCAAGGGTTAATCCTTAGTTTATCGTTTTAAGCGGAGTATGCGCGCCACTTGCATTAAAAATAATATAATTAAAAAATAATAAAAATTATAATATATATAAGTTAGCAAGCGAATAAAAGCATACCGTTTTAAAATCATTTACCCCAGTAAATAAATTAAATTTATTGGGGTATTTTTATTTAAAAAAATCGGAGGATAAATAATTGAATTTTCAAGAAAAAATTAGAAATATAGCCGTAGTTGCCCACGTCGATCACGGTAAAACGACTCTTATCGACAAAATGTTAAAGGAAAGTATAAGCAAAAGAGACTTCGAGGCTCTTTCCGAAAGGGCGATGGACAGCGACGAATTAGAAAAAGAAAGAGGAATAACTATTTTATCGAAATGCACCGGCATTAAATATAAAGATTACAGAATAAACATAGTAGATACTCCCGGCCACGGAGATTTCGGCAGTGAAGTAGAAAGAGTGCTTGCAATGGTGGACGGAGTTCTGCTTTTAGTAGACGCTTTCGACGGACCTATGCCGCAGACCAGATTTATTCTTAAAAAATGCTTTGAATACAACCTTCACGTACTTCTTGTCATTAATAAAATAGACAGACCCGGAGCGAGACCGGAAGAAGTACTGGAAATGGTTTACGATCTTTTTTTGGAACTCGGCGGGGAAAACGTAAATTTAGATTTTCCGGTAATTTATGCTTCCGCAAAAGAAGGTTACGCTATTAAAGATTTAAAAGTTCAAGGAGAGGAAAGGTTTAAAGACAAGCTTAATCCACTTTTCGATGCAATAATAGATTTTATACCTCATCCGCCCATACTTAATAAACCGGAACTTGAATTTTTAGTCACGAGCATAGGCCACGACGATTTTCTCGGAGCTACGGCTATCGGCATAGTTAAGGCCGGAAAACTTAAAGTAAACGATTCGGTTTATCTTTATAATGCCAAGGATGAATTGATAAAAACAAAACCTAACAAGATTTTTCTTTTCGACGGATTAAAAAGAACGGAAACCGATGAAATTAACGAGGGCGACATTGCTTTAGTAGCAGGTTTGACCGGCGTAAATGCCGGAGATTATATAGTTAACGACAAACCGATAGCGCCTTTGCAGAGAATAAAAATAGACGAACCTGTAATACTCGTTAACTTCATAGTAAACAAAAGCCCTTTTTGCGGAAAAGAGGGAAAATTGGTAACTACGAGGCAGTTAAGGGAAAGGCTGTTTAAGGAAGTCTCTAACAACGTCGGATTAAAAGTCGTCGAAACAGGAGACGAAACGGTATTCGACGTTTACGGCAGAGGTCTTCTTCATCTTTCTATTTTAATCGAAAAAATGAGAAGAGAAGGTTTTGAGTTTGCCGTTTCTAAACCTAAAGGCGTAATAAAAGAGATAGACGGAAAGAAAATGGAGCCGTACGAGCTTTTGTATATCACGGTAAAAGACGAATTTACCGGCGGAGTGCTCGAAAGGCTTTCATCCATGAAAGGCAATCTTCTCGATATGACTAAGGACGATAACGGCAATACCTACCTTGAGTTTGTAATACCTTCAAGAAGCATAATGGGATTTCATAATGAATTTCTCACTATGACTAAAGGTACCGGCACGATGAACCATAATTTTTATAAGTTCGACGAATATGCTTTCGATATTTCCCCCAGGAAAAACGGAGTAATGATTTCCATGGAAAACGGAGAAGCCAACTCTTACGGTTTATATAATCTACAGGACAGAGGAAGCCTTTTCGTTTCTCCGCAGGACGAAGTTTATGAAGGGATGATAATAGGAATACATTCCAAGCCCGGAGATATAACGGTAAATCCCTGCAAGAAAAAACAGCTTACAAATATGAGGTCGAAGGCATCCGACGAAATGATAACGCTTACTCCGCCTATAAGGCTGTCGATAGAATATGCCTTAGAATTCATAGAAGACGACGAACTTGTAGAGTTTACGCCTAAATCTATACGCCTTAGAAAAAAAATATTAACGGAGAACGACAGAAAAAAAGAATCCAGAGGACTTCTTAAGGCTTGACGGCAGATTGTAAATATATTAAATAATATATACAATATATAATATTATATATTGTATATATTTTGTAATTTTTATAATTATTTAAAATTTAGAATCGGGCATATGAGAATTAAAATTTGCGGCGTACAGATGTCTCCTTCTGCGGATATACATTCATCCGCATTGAAAGCTATAGATTTTTTGGCTATGGCGGCAAAAAATAAAGCCGGCATAGTCTGCTTTCCAGAGCTTTTTTTAATGAACTGGTTTCTGCAGAATAATTCTCCCGACAATATGGACGCGCATTATAAAACAGCCGAAGATTTAAACGGAAAAACTATAAGTTTGTTCAGAGAGCAGGCAAAAAGATTTAATATAGTAACAATAGTTCCTTTTTTTGAAAAATTAGAAAACAAATATTACAACAGTTCCGCCGTTATCGACGAAGAAGGCGGAATTGTCGGCGTTTATCGCAAGATTCACCTTCCGGAATTAGAATATTATAAAGAAAAGTCTTATTTTTCAAGCGGCGACGAAATTCCGGTTTTTAAAACTAAATACGGCAATATTGGGATACAGATGGGCTGGGATAATTTTTACCCGGAATCTTCAAGGATTTTAGCGCTTAAAGGAGCGGATATTATTTTTGCGCCGACGGCATCCGCTTTTAATACTAACGGCAAATGGTTTTTGTCTATTTCTGCCTCGGCTTTTCTTAACGGTTTGTATATCTTAAGGGTTAACAGGGTAGGAAGGGATAAGCCTTTAGATTTTTATGGAAAGTCTTTTTGTGTCTCGCCCGACGGAAGTATAATAAACGACTTTGCCGGAATAAATGAATGCGCCGTTATTTATAATATCGATACCGATGAAGTCAAATCGGCAAGAAAAAACTGGCCGTTTATGGAAAACCGAAATAAAATGGCGTATAAAGATATTATTAATTATTAGAAGCACGTGAAAATAAATTTTTTAGATTTGAAAGAGTTAAAACGGTCTTCTTCTGCAAATAACGATGAGAACGATATTCTAGCCGAATATCTCATCGGTAGGATGTTCGATATACATATGCAGTCTTCTCAGACCATATGGAACAGAACAATGTTTGACGAAGAATTAAAACGCGAAGGTTCGGGTTTTTTAATATGTTATTCCGATTCCGGCTCTGCGGACGGCGGCGATAAGCGTCTTGCTTTAAAAAAATTCACCGAAAAAGATATTGAACCCGCCTTAAAAATAGGATTACAATCATTAATCGTCGGTTTTTTTATTTATTATAACGTTATAGACGAAATGCATATACTCGATATCACGGTTTCCAAAGAAATGCAGTCTAAAGGCATAGGCTCTCTGATGTTAAGCAGGGTAATAAAAAAAAATTCGGAAGCCGGAATAAAACATTTCTTTCTTGAAGTCAGAACCTCAAACATTGCCGCAATTAATTTATATAAAAAATTCGGGTTTAAGATATTTATGTTAAGAAAAAACTATTATGAAGACGACGGAGAAGATGCTTTATGCATGGTAAAAGAATCGTAAGCGAAAAATGTCTCGTTACCGTAAATAGAAAAATAAAAGATACCGAAGGCACTTATATTTTAAGAATAAAAAACGATTTTATCGCGGCAAATTTTAAACCGGGGCAGTTTGTTATGGTTAAAATTAACCCCGACGGACTGAATCCTCTTTTGAGCAGGCCTTTTTCGATATTCAATAAATTTAACGATTCGGAATTTGAAATTTTATACAGAGTTTTCGGAAAAGGCACGGAGATATTGAGCAATATTAAGGAAGGAACTTATTTAGACGTTACGGGTCCTTTGGGAAACGGATTTAGTTTAAATAAAAAAAACAAAAACG
The DNA here is from genome assembly GCA_008534395.1 of Candidatus Acidulodesulfobacterium acidiphilum. Classification (NCBI taxonomy): domain Bacteria; phylum Candidatus Acidulodesulfobacteriota; order Candidatus Acidulidesulfobacterales; family Candidatus Acidulidesulfobacteraceae; genus Candidatus Acidulidesulfobacterium; species Candidatus Acidulidesulfobacterium acidiphilum. The sequence goes on along the minus strand of SHMQ01000005.1, from coordinate 103,081 downwards.
CGGGTATTAACGTTCTTATTGCAGGAGGTATAGGTATAGCGCCTTTGAATACTATTCCGCTTTTTTTAGGAGAATCGTTATCTGCAGACGCTCAATCTACGGTGCAGGACGAGGAATCGGTAAATTCCGAAAATTCAGTAAATTATGTTAAAACCGTTTTATACTACGGAGCTAAAAAAGCCGAAGAACTTTATTTCAGGCACAGCATTCATGCTATGTTCGACGAAGTTTACTTTGCTACCGACGACGGCTCTTTCGGCTACAAAGGCAGTATCGTAGATCTGCTTTACGAAAATATAGACGTTTATAAAAATTTAGAAAATACGTCTTTTTATGCCTGCGGACCTAAACCTATGCTTAATTCGCTAATTTCCAGATTATATACGGACGGACTTTCCGGAAAACTGCAGGTATCGCTTGAAGAAAGTTTCGGATGCGGTATAGGCGTATGTTTAGGATGCGTAGTTAAAACTAAACCCGATAATAATGCCGGCAATATATCCAAATCTTCCGTTAATAAAAACTTAAATGAAGATATATCCGAAACCGATAATATTAAAGATAACATATCGGAACCCCCTGTATGTGACGGCATAAACGACGGCGCAAATTCCGGCGTCAGCGGCAAAAGCGTTGAATTTCAGTATAAAAGAGTATGTAAGGACGGCCCCGTTTTTTACGCCTCCGAAATTTTCATTTCCGAAAACGAAAATCCATCAAGTTCTATAAACAAAGCGGGAAAAACGGGTAAAGGCCGCGAAACCGCCGCAGAGCAGTCTTCGATAGTTGAACGAAGCAACGCTTCCGCATATTCATCGCTCAAAGACGGCGTTAAAATTGTTTCTCCCGATATTTCGGTAAAACTCGGAAACCTAAAATTAGACTATCCCGTTATGCCTGCTTCAGGTACGTTCGGATATGGAGAAGAATTCTTTGAAATAATAGAATATAATAATTTCGGAGCGCTTGTTACCAAAGGAATATCCCTCAGTCCTTCTAAAGGGAACGAAATGCCCAGAATTTGCGAAACTTCATGCGGCATGATTAATTCGATAGGGCTTCAGAACGTCGGATACGATAAATTTATAGAAGCTAAAATGCCTTTTTTAAAAACTTTAAATAAACCGGTAATAGTTAATTTTTACGGGAGCAGTATAGAAGAATACGCAGAGCTCGCAAAAAAATTGGGGGAAACGGAAGGTATTAGCGCTATAGAAGCAAACATCTCATGCCCGAATATAAAAGAAGGCGGCAGGTCTTTCGGTTCCGATCCGGAAGTAGTATATGAACTCGTTTCTTCCGTCAAGGAAAGTACCGGCGGAAAAATTCCTTTAATAGTAAAGTTGACCCCTATGGTAAACGATATATCTTTTATAGCCGAAGTTTGCGAAAAAGCCGGAGCAGATATTATTTCTTTGATAAATACCTTGCCTGCGGCTAGCATAGACATAAAAACCAAAAAATTCAAACTTAGCAGGGGTTACGGAGGCCTTTCCGGAGCGGCCGTTAAACCCGTCGCCATTAAGCTTGTCGGCGACGTTTATAATGCCGTAAGAATCCCCGTTATAGGAATGGGCGGCATAAGTTCGTGGCAGGATGCGGTTGAATTTTTTCTCGCCGGAGCTACCGCCGTAGCCGTGGGAACTTACTCTTTCGTAAATCCAAAAATAATACCGGAAATTTCCGCCGGATTAAAAAATTATTTGGCGGAAAACGGATTTGACGATATTTATCAAATTATAGGATTAGCGCACGACAGGCGCTAAATTTAAAATGCTTACTTACCTATTTTTATCGCTGTTTGTTATTTTTTTTGCGGCTTCGATTGCGCTTGCCGTTTATTTTGCTTCGTATGTAAAAAAAAGCAAAAAGACGATAGACGGATTAATAGACACAAGCCGAGATGAAAAGGACGGTCTTATAAAGCAAAATATAACGCTGGAAGAAGAGGCTAAATCTTTAAACGGCAGGCTTGAGGTTTTAGGCGCGGAGCTTAATTCTGCCGCCGTTCTAACCGAAAATCTTAGGGAAGAAAACAAAAATCTGTCTGTAAAAATTTCTGAAATATCGACCGAAAACAAAAACCTGCTTGAAAAGATTGAAAATATTAAATCCGATTACGAAGACAGATTAAAACGTCAAAAAGATGAATTTCTTGATTTTAAACAGGCTTTTGAAAATCTTTCCGAAAATTTGTCTTCAAAAATACTAGAAGAAAAAAGTAAAAAACTTATAGAAATCAATAAAGACAGCATTAGCGGCATACTTAACCCTCTTTCCGAAAAGATTCTGGAGTTTCAAAAAAAGGTGGAGGAAACTTACGATAAGGAGTCTAAACAGAGGTTTTCGCTTCAAAACGAAATTAAAAAACTCATAGATACCCAAGACGTCATGAAGCAGACGACCGACAATCTTACTTCTGCGCTAAGAGGCAGCGGAAAGGTTCAGGGCGACTGGGGCGAGATGATACTGGAACAGCTTTTGGAATATTCCGAATTAATCGAAGGAATACAGTATGAAATCCAGAAGACCGTAAAAACCGTAAACGAAATGGACGAAAAAATAAATTTAAGGCCGGACGTTATAGTGCATCTTCCAAAGGATAGGGATTTAATTATAGACTCAAAAGTTTCTTTAACGGATTACGAAAAATATATGAGTTTGGCATACGGAAACGGCGCAGATTCTTCGGCGGTTTACATTAAATCCGATTCTAATTCGGATGACGACCCCGAAAAATTTCTTAAATCGCATATTCTTTCGATTAAAAGACACATAAACGAGTTAAGCGACAAAAAATATACAGCCCTATACGGATTAAAAAGTTTAGATTCGGTTATTATGTTTATACCGATAGAGTTTGCTTATACAGCCGCCGTAAACTACGACAGGGATCTTTTGACATACGCATACGGGAAAAAAGTTATAATAGCTACACCCTCCATTATTTTGCTAATCCTTAAAATAGTTTATAATTTATGGATTCAGGAAAAAAGCCATGAGAAAGCGGCAGAAGTGATGACGTTAGCGGGAAACCTTTACGATAAATTTTGTTCTTTTGCTAAAAGCATGGAAGATATAGGAACTTCTATAGAAAAAACATCCGCATCCTATAATAACGCAAAAAGTCTTCTTTCGTCGGGAAAAGGCAATATAATGTCCAGACTTGAAAAAATGAGGCTTCTCGGCGCAAAAACATCTAAAACTCTAGATGCCGCGAAGTTCGACGGAGACGAAAAAGACGATAAAGATTATATACCTTCCATCGAAAACGAGTAAATCCTAAATCCCAAATTTGCCGATAGAAATCTTTGAAACTGTTTCAACATATTATAAATTCTGGATGAGCCGTCGATATTTAGACGGCTCATCCAGAAAAGAAATTTTCTATCGGCAATTTTGGGCAAATTCCTCTTCTGTTTTAAAACCGCCAAAAATGTTATAATAAAGCATTATGGATTTATTTAATCTTGTTTCCGAAAACACTCCTGCAGGCGATCAGCCCGTTGCGATTAAAGCGTTAACGGACGGAATAGAAAAGAAAAATTTTCGGTATCAGACGCTATTGGGCGTAACAGGCTCAGGAAAGACTTTTACGATGGCTAACATCATAAAAGAACTGCAAAGACCTGCTCTTATAATAGCGCCCAATAAAACCCTCGCAGGACAGCTTTATTCCGAATTTAAATCCTTATTTCCGGAAAACGCCGTAGAATTTTTTATAAGCTATTACGATTATTACCAGCCTGAAGCGTATGTTCCGTCTAAAGACCTTTATATAGAAAAAGATTCGGCTATTAACGACCAGATAGATAAAATGAAACATTCCGCTACCCGTTCTATCCTTTCCAGACGGGATGTTATAGTTATTGCGTCGGTATCCTGCATTTACGGATTAGGTTCGCCTGAAAGTTACGCCAATATGCTGATTGAGGTGAAAAAAGGCGACGAGATAAACTTAAGCGACGTTTTAGACAAACTGACCGACATAAGATACGAAAGAAACGATATCGATTTTCACCGCGGAACGTTCAGGGTGAGAGGGGATATCGTCGATGTTTTTCCGGCATACGAAGAAGAAGTCGCCATAAGAATAGAATTTTTCGGCAACGAAGTTTCGACCATTGCAGAAATAGACCCGTTAAGAGGGGTTATAATCCGCAGGCTTTCCAAAGTTGCTATATATCCGGCTTCTCATTACGTGGCGGACGAAGTTACGATGAAAAGCGCGGTTAAAACAATAAAAGAAGAATTAAAAGAAAGGCTTATGGAGCTTAAAGCGCTCGGCAAACTTGTAGAAGCCCAGAGGCTGGAACAGCGGACGATGTACGATCTTGAGATGATGCAGGAGATGGGCTATTGTTCCGGTATAGAAAATTATTCGAGGCATTTGACGGGAAGAAAAAAAGGGGAACCGCCGCCTACGCTTTTGGATTATTTTCCCGAAGATTTTATAATAATGATAGACGAATCCCACGTCAGCGTTCCGCAAATCAAGGGGATGTATAACGGAGATATTTCAAGAAAATCTACTTTGGTGGAGTACGGTTTCAGGCTGCCGTGCGCTTTAGACAACCGCCCGCTTAATTTCGAGGAATTTTCGTCGCATATAAAAAATCTTATTTTTGTTTCTGCGACTCCGGCAGACTACGAACTTAGTGTGAGTTCGCAGGTGGTAGAGCAGATAATACGGCCTACAGGATTAATAGACCCTGAAGTCGAAGTAAGACCCGAAACAAATCAGGTGGACGACATTATAGGGGAAATAAAAAAAACGGTCGCGGGAGGCGGCAGGGCGCTCGTTACCACGCTTACCAAAAGGATGTCGGAAGACCTTTCCGAATTTCTTATAGACAGCGGCATAAAGGCAAAATATCTTCACTCCGATATAGATTCGCTCGAAAGATTTAAAATCATAAGAGAGTTAAGGCTTGGAGAATTCGACGTGCTCGTCGGCATAAACCTTCTGAGGGAGGGGCTGGATATTCCAGAAGTCGAATTAATCGGAATTTTAGATGCCGATAAAGAAGGTTTTTTGCGTTCCAAAACATCATTGATTCAGACTATTGGCAGGGCGGCAAGAAATATTAAGGGAAAAGTAATACTTTACGGGAATAATATCACCGATTCTATGAAATTTGCAATTTCCGAAACGGAGCGAAGAAGGAAAATTCAGGAAACATTTAATAAAGAAAACAATATTACGCCGACAACCGTTAAAAAAAATATCGCCGGACTGTTGACTACGATATTTGAGCAGGACTACATAGATTTATCCGACGGTTTCGACGAAAATTCGCCTCTGATAATAGACCCTAAAGAAGCCGAAAAACTTATTAAAAATTTAACAAAAAAAATGAAAAAAGCCGTAAAAGAGCTTAATTTTGAAGAAGCGGCGCATATCAGGGACGAAATCCGCAATATTAAAAAAAATATGCTTTTAATGGATAAAGTTTAAGTTTAGCATTATCCTTATCTAAAAATTGCCGTTGGAAAATTATTTTTTTCTAATTATGATTCAAAAGGATATATTTGTATATATTATCTGTATTTTTTCATTATGAACGAAAATTTGTTTGCCAAGATTAAAGGTATTTCGAGTTCGCCGGGCGTTTATATTATGAAAAATGCCGACGGCGACGTTATTTACGTAGGGAAAGCAAAAAATTTAAAAAAAAGAGTTTCCCAGTATTTTTCCGGCAAAAATACAGGCGTAAAAACGGAACATTTAGTTTCAAAAATAAACGACATAGAAACTATAATTTCAGGCAACGAACTAGAGGCGTTTTTACTCGAAAACACACTTATTAAGCAATATAAGCCTAAATACAACATAAGCCTTAAAGACGATAAATCATACCCTTATATAAAAATAGCCGATTCTAAAACCGGTTTCCCATTTATAATCAAAACGAGAAGTTTTAAAAAAGGCGACGGGCTTTATTTCGGCCCTTATTCCAGCGCTTTTGCCGTAAACGAGACCATAAAAACCGTCAACAGGATTTTTAAAATGCGGACTTGTACCGATAATAAGTTTAATTCCTGCGCCGCAAAGAAAAAACCCTGTCTTTATTATCAAATAAAAAGGTGTTCGGGACCGTGCTGCGGCTTTGTCGATATTAACGCCTACAAAAAATCTATAGAGGGTATAATACTGCTTTTAAGGGGTAAAAACAGGCAGTTAATAAGAGACATGAAACGGTCGATGGATAAACACGTAAAGGAATTAAATTTTGAGGCGGCGATAAAATTAAGGGATAAGATAAACGCTATAATTAAAATCAACGAAAAACAGGCGGTAGTGTTTAACGAAGAAAAAGATATAGATGCGGCAGGTTTTTATATGCAAAACGACAAAATAGATATAACCGTCCTTATTATTAGAAACGGCAGGGTTACCGGTACGAAAAATTTCTTTTTCAAAAATGTTTATCTTAGGGAAGCCGAAATGCTTTCGGCCTTTTTGGACAGGTACTACGTTAAAAATTTAGAAATTAACGCCGATATTCCCGACGAGATATTTGTTCCCGTGAAAATTGACGAAGAAAATAAAAAAAGCCTTTCCGAGTATATTAAAAAATATTCCGGCAAGAAAGTTAAAATTATAGATCCGGAAAATTTAAAAAGAAATAAGAACAGATATGATACCATTGTCGTTATGGCTTACGAAAACGCTAAAAAGAATTTTTTTGAAAAAAACGGAGGAGATTCTGAGGGAGGCATTGCGCCGACTGCCATATCCGCTTATGAAAGTGCAGAAAATGCCGAATCCGCTGGAGAAGTTAATTATAAAGATGTAAATAAAGGACATTACCTCCGCAATAAAGATAACGTTAATTTTAAAAAACTGCTATTATTGAAAGATATTTTACGCTTAAACAAAACTCCCGAAATTATAGAATGTTTCGATATATCCAATATTTCCGGTACATACGCCGTTGCTTCAAAAGCCGTTTTGAAAAACGGCGAAAAAGATACTTCTTTATATAGGCGTTACAGAATTCAAACCAAAAATACGCCGGACGATTATGCCATGATGTACGAAGCGTTAAGCAGACGTTTTAAAGGCGCCGCGTCGGGCAAAGACCCTCTTCCCGACGTCATTATGGTTGACGGAGGAAAAGGACAGCTTAACGTTCTCGTAAAAGCGGCTAAAGAGTTTACGGATGCGGAGAATATAAAAAAAGAAGATATGCCGGCTCTTATTGCAATAGCAAAATCAAAAGACGGTTACAATGGTTATAATAGTAATACCGGCTCTAATTATAAAAATTTAAAAAGCAAAATAGACCCTTACGAAAAAGGCGGCATCGATAAAATTTATCTTCCTAACAGGAAAAACGAGGTTAATTTCGGTAAAAATAAAGAACCGATAATAATGCTTATGAGATTAAGAGACGAGGCGCACAGGTTTGCCGTCTCTTATTTTTCTAAAATTAAGACAAAGTCCCTGATTACTTCCGACTTGCTAAATATAGACGGAGTAGGTAAAAAAATTTACGGCAATTTAATAAAAGAGCTTGGAAGCATAGAGAGAATAAAAAAATCTTCCGTAGAAGAGCTTACGGCGGTAGAAGGCGTAAATAAAACGACGGCAAAAAATATTTACGATTATTTTCATTCTTAAAATCATTAACGCCCGTTAATTTAAAATTTTATTTTTTTTAACCGGCTTATGAAATAGTCGTTTTCAGATTTTTTTCTTACGGCTATCCTGAAATATTTGTCGTTTAAACCTCTGTAATTACCGCAGTTTCTTATTAAAATACCGCATTCGAGAAGATAATTCTTTAGATTTTTTGCATTTAAACTTTCATTGGTTATTTTGATTAAAAAAAAGTTTGCCGAACCGGGTATTATTCTTAAAAACCTAATTTTTTTTAATTTATTTTCAAAATCTTTTCTTAACTCTTTAATTAACAGTCTGGAGCGTAAAATATAATCGTCGTCGCAGATTGATAAATAAGCTATCTGCTCGGATAGAGACGTAATTTTCCAAGGAATGGACGTTTCCGAAAGAAGTTTTGCCAAAAACGGTTTTGCAAATGCGTAGCCTATCCTGAGTCCCGGCATCGCAAAAAACTTAGTCATAGACCTTATTATTATTAAATTATCAAATTTATACGTGCCGTCTAATTTTTTATCGTCCAAACTTGTTCCGGCAATCAGATGTTTTGCCGAAAAATCTTCGCAAAAATCCATAAAGGATTCGTCTAATATTAAAAAAGCTTTTTTTTCTTTAAGTTTTTTTAGTATTTTTATTATGGTTTGAAGCGGGGTTATATTTCCCGCCGGATTTGAAGGGTTTGCTATGAATACGACATCGTTTTCGACGATGTTTTCGCTTATGCAGTTAATTAGTTTAGATAAACTTTTTTCTTTTAATTCAAAATTTTCCGATAAATAAGTATTAATATGAAAAATTTTAGATTTTTGAAGTTTTGAAAGAGCGGCTCTTTCATATTCATAAAATGAAGGTTCTACAATGATTACGTTTTTAGGATTTAACCGAGCGGTAATATTAAATATAAGTTCGGAAGCTCCTGCGCCCTCGCATATAAACTGTTTTTCTACGCCGTGATAAAACGATAAGGCGTTAACGAAAGGTTCCGGATAGTTTTTTGGATAATTTTCCGTAAAAAATTTTAATTTATTAAAATCTTTTAAAATTTCGGATGCTTTTGGACTTAATCCAAGAGGGTTTATGTTGGCGGAAAAATCGATTATGCCGCTTTCGTATCCGTAATCGATAATATTTCCGCCGTGAATTTCGTCATATCGCGGATTAACGCTAAAATTTTCGTTTATTGATAAGAAAGCTGTCTGATTTTTTTCTAACACTGTTGTTTATATATTTTTGGACTTATTATTTGTTTGCAGATATATTGCTTATTTAGCTCTTTTGCAGTTTCACGGCTTTATTTGCGAAAAGTTCCAGAAAACCTGCCGAAGTTTTTACGGCTTCCGGTAAAATTCTGTTCATTGCGTTAAAATATTCTAATTTAGTTTTTGCATACAGCAATTCGGGTAAATAAAGCGAAGAATTATGGGCGTTATAATCCACCCATCCGAAAGGATGCGCGTCTCTGTAATGTCCTTTTAGGGGTTTAAATTTATATATGCCTTTTTCTAATTTTAAATCTGTTTCCAAATAGTGCGAAGACATCCATCTTTCAAAAAGTACGTGTTTTTTTAGAGCAAGATTAGTAGTATGGAAAGGGATGCATAAATCCTGTACAAGATGAACCGCTCCTCCGAGATTTATAAACGATTTTTTAAATCTGCCTTTCTCCCAATCTTTTAACGCTATATTAAAAAGCTGAACGCATTTTGTTCCGGCGTCGGAAAAACCTCTTATATATCCGGCATGCGAATGAGGATAAAGGTAGTGTCCGCCGAACCAGTGAACCCTTAATTTTTTTATAGCAAGCCTGTCTATTATGTATGAGCCGTGATGCATAAGATTGATTCTTTCTTCCGCTTTAATGCCGGAAATTCTATTATCGAGAAGGGTATCGATAACGCTTAATTTAGAATCGTTGTAAAGAAGTTCAAACGTTTTATCTATGCAATAGTTATGTAATTTTGGCTGCATGTTATATTTATATCATATTATAAAAAAAAATCAATAAATATTTGTAAATAAGTATCAAAAATTATATAATATATAAGGTATAAATTAAAATTTAGCAAATAAAAAAAAGGAGAAAAAATGCCTCTATTAAGCGAACAGGATGCCGAGTTCCTGAAAAAAGATTTTAACGAAAAATTAAAAAATAACGTTAAGTTAATTTTTTTTAAAGCCGAAGACGCTTGCCTTTATTGCAAGGAAGTCAAAGATATACTTGCGGAGGTTGTGGGATTAAGCGATAAATTAAGTTTAGAAGAATACGACTTTGACAAAGATACCGATAAAGTTAAACTTTACGGAATAAAAAGAACTCCGGCTATAGTTATCGAAGGCGATAAAGATTACGGAGTAAGATTTTACGGAATGCCGGCAGGCCATGAATTTATGACTTTAGTAAACGGCATAATCAATGTTTCTACTAAAGAAACCGGCTTGTCGGAAAAAACTATCGAAAAATTAAAAGAAATTATAAAGCCGTATAATATTCAGGTATTTGTAACTCCTACCTGACCTCATTGTCCGCCGGCGGCGGTTCTTGCGCACAGTTTTGCTATAGCTAACGAAAATATTACGTCAGACGTAATAGAAATTCAAGAATTTCCTAATCTTTCAGATAAATATGAGGTTTTCAGCGTACCTAAAACGGTAATGAACGAATCCGCCGAAGTTGTGGGTGCGGTTCCAGAATCGGTTTTTCTAGGTAAAGTTATGGAAGGGTATGCTAATCAGCAATAAAATTAAGATATAATCTATAGAATTAAATCTTATTGCTGTATATAAAAATGGAGGCCGTAAAAAAAATATGCGTTACGTCCTCCATTTATTTTTATTTTTTATTATTATATATTATACGATGTTTAAAAATTTGAAGATATTTTACGTAATTATTTAAGCTTCAGCATTTTTCTCCGGTGCAATGATATAAAAGTACCGGAATTTGCGACTGCCTTACTATACTTTCAGCCATAGAACCTAGAACCAACCTTGTCAGCCCCTTTTTCCCGTGCGTTCCCATAACTATGAGGTCGAATCCTCCTGATTTAATTTCGTTTAAAACTACGTTTACCGGTTCGCCGTGCGTCAAAACGGTATTAACTTTTACGCCTCTTTTTTCGGCTTCGTCTTTCAGTTTGCTTAATACCGGTTTTTCTTCTTCGACTAAAAGATCCAAATCGTTTATGCCCCCGCCCGATAAATCCGCTATATTTTGCAAAGTTTGAATATCTACAACATGCACAAAAGTTATTTCCGCTTTAATTTCGGAAGCAAATTGAATTGCGTTATTTGCGGCATCCATTGACGTGTCGCTGAAATCGACGGGGCATAAAATTTTTTTAAACATTTAATCTCTCCTTTTTATTTAAAATTTGACTTATTTTATATCTTAATATTTATATATCTAATTCAAATATAAAGTCAAGAAAAATATTGAAAAATATTGAAAAAATATAAAAATTGATTTTTACCGTCAATAATGTATATAATAAAAGTAAATAAAATAAATAAAAAATAAAATATTAATATTAAATTGAGAGGTTAAAGATGTATAAACGTCGGACGGATAGACCTTTGAAATACTTTTTGTTTTTTGCGGCTGCCGTATCGGTATTTTTAATTTCGGCGTCATTTTATGCTATGCCGTCCGCGAAGTGTTCGGCATTTTCTGCTTCGGTATTAAACGGGCGTTCGTCTGCATTTAAGAAAAACAAAAAAAAGAAATATTACACTGAAGGAAAGATGTATATAATGCTTAAAATTTCTAAAAATTTAAAAGCGTATATAAACAAAAAAAATCAAAAGGTTTATTATTTTTATAAAAAAAAATATTATTACTGGGCTAACGGCATATGGTTTGAATCGGCAAAAATTAACGGAATGTATGTTATTACTCCACAAAACGAGATACCGCGTCCTCTTAAACACGGTCCGCTTTTGAGAGTCAAAAGAAAAAAGATTCCGGCCGGATTTGCCGCTTTAAAAGTGCCGCCAAGACCGGTTAAGAAAGGATTGCCTAACGCGGCTACGGAACACTTATATAATCTTCCTCTCACTCTTCACGGACTTGTAATTTATCAAAAAAGTATCATTTATCAAAAAAGTATCAATTTTAACAAAATAAAATAAGTGATAAAATATATATAATGGAGGTTACGCGTTAATTTCGGCAATGGAATTTTTAAATATCTTAAAATATCCCGACCCAAAATTGAGGATTAAAGCAAATCCGCTTGAAATCAGCGATATTAAAAACAATATTCCTTTGATTAAAAGTTTGGTTTATACCATGTATAAAGCGGACGGTATCGGGCTTGCGGCTACGCAGGCGGGTATAAATAAACGCATAATAGTTTTAGACTTAGCCAGAAAAAAAGATAAGGAAATATCGTTTTCGCTCGACGAAGATATTATTCTTACGGCAAATAAAGACTTAATAATAGCCGTAAATCCGGAAATAATATTTAAGGAAGGAAAGACGACTTATGAAGAAGGATGTCTCTCCATCCCCGGTTTTAACGCAGACGTCGATAGGTTTTTTGAAATAAAAGTCAAAGCATACGATATTTCAGGAAACGAGTTCGTCATGGAAGCAAAAGATTTGCTTTCTATTGCTTTTCAGCATGAGATAGACCATCTCGACGGAATTTTATTTATAGATAAAGTTTCTCCGTTAAAACGCTCCTTATATAACGCTTCGCTTAAGAAAAAAAAGAAATTAGAGCATGCTGCCTCTTAAAACGGTCTTTATGGGGACGCCTAAAATTGCGTCGCTGTCATTGTTCGATATATTAAAACTTCAGAAAAACGGCATCGTCGATTTACAGGCAGTTTATACAAAGCCCCCGGTATGGGATTCTAAAAAAAAAGAATATATTGAATCGCCGGTCGAAAAAATTGCCCGTGAAAACCGCATTAATTTAAGAACCCCTAAAACCTTTAAAAATAACAGGGAAGAAACCGATTTTTTAAAAATCCTTGCCCCCGACGTTATAATAGTCGTCGCTTTCGGACTCATTCTTACCCCTGATATTTTGAATATACCCGTATATGGAGTATTAAATCTGCATCCTTCTCTTTTGCCGGATTTAAGGGGTCCAAGCCCTATACACTATACGATATTAAAAAGGATGAAATTCGGCGGAGTAACTATAATGGCTATGAATGAAGGCGTAGATACAGGTCCTTTGGCGGCTCAGCAAAGAATTGCTTTGGACAAAAACGAAAACTTTTCCGGTCTTTACGAAAAATTATCTTTAACCGGTTCTCTCTTGCTTTCCGAAGTAATAGAGACTGTATATAAGCATAGAATAAATTTTTTTGAATGCGGATACGGTCAGGATTTGGCAACAAAAGAAGACTATACGTCGCATGATTTAACCGCTTTAATAAAGCAGGAAGAGCTGAGAATAAATTTTTCCAAGGAAGAACCTGCGTTTATATATGCAAAAATAAGGGCTTTTTCTGAAGCGGGAGGAGCTTTTTTTATTTTAAAAAACAAAAACGTAAAAATATTAGAAGCAGAGTTAATAGTCGACGATACATGCGAAAAAACGGAAATAGAAAACGGAAAAACTAAAAACCGCGTTCAGCATGAAACATTCGAATATTCCGATTATTGCGGCGGTTTTTCGGATATTTATAAAAAAGAAATAGAAAAAGTATCTTCTAAATCCGATATTATTGCGGGTACGGCCGTCGTCGCAAACAAAACCGGACTGCTTATTTCCACGGTTAAAAAAGGTGTTTATATACGGTTAATCAAGCTTAAGCCTGAAGGCAGAAACATTATGAGTTATAACGATATCGTCAACGGATTTAGAATTAAACAGGGCGATTTAATATGTCTTTAAAAAAAGAACATGTTTATTTTTTGAAGATAGTATCGATTTCGCTTTTCGTTATTTTATCCGTATTTCTGCTTCTTTTCTGGATAATATCCGGCGGGTTGGAAAAAATCAGCCCATATTTGCCGTTATATATTTTTTTCGCTTTAGATTTTATACTGCTTTCTGTTATTATAATTTTTTTTGCGGGATTGACAGGCAGACGGAAAAACGGCGGCAAATCTTTTCTGGTTTATCCGGCGCGATATATTTTGATAAAAATTCTTTATCCGATGGCTTTCTTTATCACTTCCGTATTCAGGATAAACAGGGATAAAATGCAGGCTTCGTTTGTCGAGATAAACAATTTCCTTCTTTTCTCGTTAAATAAAAACGTAGCTTTTGACAGGATATTAATACTGCTTCCGCACTGCCTTCAGCTTCATAACTGCAAGGCTAAAATTACCGACGACATAAACAACTGCTTGAATTGCGGAAAATGCAACATAAAAGAGCTTGCGGCGCTTTCCAAAAAGAAAGGCATATTTATGGCCGTCGCTACAGGAGGTACGCTCGCGCGCAGAGTTATAGAGGAGAAAAGACCTAAAGCCGTCATAGCAGTAGCATGCGAAAGAGATTTAAGTTCGGGAATTATAGACAGCTTTCCGCTTTTTGTTTACGGTCTGCCCAATATGAGACCTAACGGACCCTGCAGGGATACTTTTGTAGACGTAAGCGCGTTAGCAGAGCTTATAGAGAGGATTTCATAGTTTAATGATTCAGTAATTTGGGAAAAGGTGTCAGATTAATTTTCCGAATAAATTAATCGCTAAATTAATTAATTACGTAAAATTCGGAAAATAAAATCTGACACCTTTTCCTTGACACCTTTTCCTACAATTTCTTCCTCAAGTCGTTTATTCTTTTGGCTTTGCCTTGGCTTCTTTCGATAGTTTTAGGGGGGACTGCTGTTATTTTTGCCCTGATGCCGATAAGTTCGTATATTTTGTGGGATATTTCTTTCGTAACCGCTTCGATTTTACCTTCGCCGCCGTTAAAAATTTCTTCTTTGGGTTCAACTATTATGTTCATTTTATCTAAAAGATTTTCGGTATATAATTCTATTAAATATATAGGTTCTAAATAATCCAGTTTAAATAAAACGGATTCTATCTGAGAAGGAAAAACGTTAACGCCTTTTAAAATAATCATATCGTCGGTTCTTCCTTTTATTTTGTCCATCCTGACGAAAGTTCTGCCGCATCTGCATTTTTCTCTCGTAAGCCTCGTTATATCTTTTGTCCTGAATCTTATTACCGGCATTGCCTCCCTGTTAAGGCTGGTCAATACAAGTTCGCCTGTTTCCCCGTCTTTTAGAACTTCTCCTGTTTTTGGGTTTATTATTTCCGGAAAAAAATTATCTTCGTTTATATGAAGTCCGTCTTTGTAAATACATTCGTATGCTACTCCCGGTCCTATTATTTCGCTCAATCCGTATATATCGTACGCATCTATTTTAAGCGAGCTTTCTATTTTTTGTCTGAGTTCGTCAGACCATGGTTCCGCTCCGAAAATACCTTTTTTTAATTTAATATTTGATTTATCGCTAATTTTTTTATTTATTTCTTCGGAGAGAAAAAGAGCGTAAGAAGGTGTACAGAAAAGAACAGTTGCGCCGACGTCCTGCATCATGGTAAGCTGTCTTTCCGTAAAACCCGTCGACATAGGAATAATCATTAAACCTAATTCCTGCGCCCCGTAATGAAATCCTAAACCTCCGGTAAACAGCCCGTAACCGTAAGCATTCTGCGCTATATCTTTTTTAGAAATACTTGCGGCGCAAAAAACTCTAGCCATTAACTTAGACCATATTTTAATATCGTTTTTTGTATATCCGGCTATAATAGGTTTTCCGGTAGTACCCGACGATGCATGTATTCTTATTATTTTATTTAAAGGCTGAGAAAAAATTCCGAATGGATAATTGTTTACGAGGTCGGATTTATAGGTAAACGGCATATTCTTTAACTCATCAATCGATTTTATTTTTTCGATGCCGCTTAAATTTTTTATTCCGTATTCCTTTAATCTTGTTTTTAAAAAACCGCCCCCGGAAAATATTAGTTTTAACGTTTTTTTCAATCTTTCCGTTTGAATCTGCGAAAGTTCGGAACGGTCGATAGTTTCGTATTTTTTTTCGTAATATTTTATATTCATAATGAAGTTCTGCCTTTTATAAATGCCTTAATATTTAAATCTACGGTTTTTTCGGGAACGTTTGTTTCAATAGTTTTTAGCCAAATATCTTCTTTTATATCCGTAAAAACCGATAACGCTCCTATAAGTATAATATTTGAAACTTTGACGTTCCCTAGATTTTCGGCAATCTGTTTATCGTCCAAAAGAGTCAAAGATTTAAAATT
This sequence comes from Candidatus Acidulodesulfobacterium acidiphilum, assembly GCA_008534395.1. Classification (NCBI taxonomy): domain Bacteria; phylum Candidatus Acidulodesulfobacteriota; order Candidatus Acidulidesulfobacterales; family Candidatus Acidulidesulfobacteraceae; genus Candidatus Acidulidesulfobacterium; species Candidatus Acidulidesulfobacterium acidiphilum. The sequence continues at coordinate 87,206 of SHMQ01000005.1, read as the reverse complement.
GTCTTTTAAAAGCGAGGCGATAGAATATATATCGGTAAAATTATTTATGATTGTATCATTTTTGGTTTTAGAAGTCCACGCCGGCGTTTTGCCGTCGTTAGACGAAACTATTATCGTATTTTTGTTTGCGAAACTGCTTGTATATCTTAAGGTTTCATAAATATCGAAAGAAAGAATCGCCGTAGCGCCGTTTTCCGGTATCAGCGGGGAAAATATTTTTTTTCCTAACCTTATATGCGTTGAAACCGAACCTCCCCTCTGCGACATTCCGTGAACTTCCGACGTTTTAATATCCATACCGCTTTCAAACGCCGCGAGGCTGATAATCTTACCGGCAAGTACGACGCCCTGCCCTCCTATTCCGCAAATTAATATGTTTTGTGTTGAATCGCCCATTTGTTTAAATTTATTTAAGCAGTTTTAATTTATTATCTAATTTATTCTATGTTTTATTTAATTATATTAAAAATTAAGATTGCCTTATTTCTTCGATAAAGTTAAAAACGCATATATCTTTGCATATAGAACATCCTATACAGGACGAATCTATAAAAGGAACAGGTTTTATTCCGTTCTTAGCGTTTATGCGGACTGTCTTATCGTACGGCAAGCGTATAGACGGACACCCGGTCTGCATACATAAATCGCATCCGGTACATCCGTCCGATATTTTAAATTTTTTTCCGGTATCTATTTTTTTGGGGTATAATACGCAAGGTCTGTCGGTTATAACTGCGTTAAGATTGTTTGAATCAAGCGCTTTTTTTAAAGTCTTAAGCGTTTCATTGTAATCGTACGGGTCTATGACGAAAATTTCTTCTATACCTATTCCTTCTATAATTTTTTTAATATCTATTTTATTTGAAATGGATCGGTTAAAAGAAAGGTTTTTCCCCGTTCCTGGATGATCCTGTCCTCCGGTCATCGCCGTAGTGGAGTTATCCAAAATAATAGCTGTAAATTTTGCATTATTATATTTTGCGTCTATAAGAGAAGTTATGCCGGAATGAAAGAACGTAGAATCGCCCATAATTCCTACGGTTTTTTTATGCGAAGATTTTGTAAGCGACAAACCTTGCGCCGCGCCGAACGCAAGTCCCATCGAAATGCAGCTGTCCATAGAACTAAGAGGCGGAAGCGCTCCGAGGGTATAGCAACCTATATCGCCCATAACGGGAACTTTTAATTTTTTAAGAGCGTAAAATACCGAAGTATGAGGGCATCCGCTGCACAAAGCGGGAAATCTCGGCGGCAGATTATTGCGTAAACTAATGCGGACGCTTTTGTCTGCATCTTTTTCTTTACCCGCCGTTTTTTTGCCTTTAAAAAAGCCTGCTTTTTTAAGTCCTGATAATATGATATCCGGATTAAATTCTCCGTCCTGCGGAAAATATTCTTTTCCTTTTAACTCTATGCCGAGCGAAGCGATTTCGTTTTGGATAAAAGGCTCTAATTCTTCAATTATAACTATGTTTTTAACGTTTTTTACAAAATCTTTAATTAATAAATCCGGAAGCGGATAAGAAAAAGACAGTTTTAAAAATGACGCAAAAGGAGCAATTTCTTTAGCGTACTGATAAGAAATGCCGCTTGTTATTATGCCGAATTCTTTATCGTTATATTCGGCATAGTTTAATCCTGAACGGTTAGAAAAATCTTTGAGCCGTTTTAACCTTTCTAAAGCGGCTTTATGTCTTTTTCTTGCATAAATAGGAACCATTACAAATTTTTCAGTATCTTTTTTGTAAGTATTTTTCGTATTTTTCAGTTCTTCCGGCGGCGTAAATTTGCCTGAAAAAACGACGACGCTTCTTGAATGGGATATTCTCGTAGTAGTTCTTAAAATAACCGGAGTATCGAATTCTTCGCTTACGTCGAAAGCTTTTGAAGTAAAATCTAAACATTCCTGGCTGTCGGAAGGTTCGAACATAGGTATTTTAGCAAATTTTGAATAAAGCCTGTTATCCTGTTCGTTTTGAGAGCTGTGCATTCCGGGGTCGTCGGCGGTAACTACGACTAATCCTCCCCTTACTCCCGTAAGCGCAAGAGTCATAAGCGGGTCTGAAGCAACGTTTAAGCCGACGTGTTTAGTGGTAAACATTGCTCTTTTACAGCCGATGGACGTTCCTATCGCTATTTCCAACGCGGTTTTTTCGTTGATAGACCAGTTTACCGTTGCTCCGCAGTTTAATTTAGATAAATAAGGAAGTATTTCGGAACTCGGCGTTCCGGGGTAGCCGACTGCCGTGTAAACGCCTGCTTTTGCTCCGCCTAAAGCGATTGCTTCATTTCCGGTAAGAAGTAATTTTGAGTAGTCTAAAGTTTTATTAAGCAAAAAATTACGCCCGTATTTATTTTTTTTACGTTATATATTTTTATACAGCAATATAAATAAAGCAGATGAATAAAAAAATAAAGGGAAAACTAAAGAATTATATATAATTGCATATTTTACCGACGAAAAAATAGCTATAGTCAATATAGTATAGTATACAATAAAAAAAGAGTAATCCGATTAAATACGCGCACCTCGAATCGATACCGTTGCTTTCTTTCGAACCTGGCGGGGTTTTCGGCCTTAATACCGTACCTTCGGATTACTCTATAAGATTATAGCATAGACGAGTAGTTTTAAAAAGCATTATTTTTTAATCGTGATGAAGAAATTTGTCGTCCTGAACCTTGTCGTGTTTTCTTATATATTCCATAAGCATTGCGGCATGCTCTTTTTCTTCGTCTCTATTATGCGCAAGAATATGTTTTAATTCTTCGTCGGCGGTGTATTCTATTCTTTCCTGATACCAGTTAATTGCTTGAAATTCTTCAATAAGCGATTGTCTTGCCATTTCTAAGTTTTTGGTTTCTTCGCTTAAAGCGTCGTCTAAATGATGTTCGTCGCACATTTCGTTATCCCCCTTAATAATTAATCGATTAATCGGTTATATTAAATTAATAAATCTTTCCGTTTTTATGATTATAGCAAAAAACTGCACAATTTTAAAGCCGCCTTGAAAAAAACGCTTCAATCGTATAATATTATTATATGGAAAAAGAAAAAAAAATTCTTTTAGCGGTCGATTTAAATTTTGAAACGGGGTTCGTGCTTTCGTCTGCGGCATCTTTTTTCAGGGAATCCGCAGCGAGATTTCAAATATTGCACGTCATTCCTTACGACATTTTTTCTTTTTCCGGCAAAAAAAACTCTTTAAAATCAAAAGCGGCTGAAATACACTTGTCCATAGAGGATAAATTAAAGGAATCGGGTTTGTATTATTTAAACTACGAAATATCCGTATATACCGGCAATCCGCAGGAAGAGATTATCAATTTTGCAAAAAAAAACGCTTCCGATATAATTGCGGTCGGAACGCATCAAAGGGTCGGAATTAAAGAAATAGTATCCGGTTCCGTTTCTTTTTACGTCGCCAAACATTCGGTGTGTCCGGTGCTTTTAATTCCGCTTAAAAATACGGCGAAATTAACGGCAAAAGAGCTGATAAAAGAATCCGCCCTGTCTTTAATAAACCCTTCCTGATGCGATGACTATATGATTCTTATTTATGATTTTAAAATACCTGCGAAAATTAAAAATCCCGAAACTACCGGATCGACCGGATTAGAAGAAGAAATTTTTCCGGATTATTTTTTGAAATATTATAACGAAAAATCTTCCGAAGCAATAATCGATATAAAAGATTTTATCGGCAAAATAAAAATAATTAAAAAATCCCTCGATTTCAGGCAAAAAGAACCGAAAAACGTTTATAAGGTTTTAATAAAATTCGACTTTTCAGGCAAAAATGAAGACGAGATTATAAATATTTTATCCAGTATAGATATTAAAGCAAGAAAAGCAAAGGATGAAGAAGAAAAACTTTTTGACGGTGAAAATTCGTTAGATTTTGAAAGCGGAAAACAAAATAAAAATCACGGGAAAACCGATAAATGCAAAACTAAAAAAAATAACTCCGGCAAACCGGCTGTTTTAATAACGGGCATGGGTCCTGCGGGTATTTTTGCGGCGTTATATTTGTTGAAACAAGGTATAAGGCCTGTTTTGATAGAAAAAGGAAAATGCGTAGAAGAAAGGATAAAAGACGTCGATGCTTTAATGAATAGAGGGCAATTTAACAAAAAAAGCAACGTTGTTTTTGGAGAAGGAGGAGCGGGGACCTTTTCTGACGGAAAATTAACGACGAGAAAAGACGATGCGGCCGTGTCTTTCGTTTTAAATTTTTTGGTAAAAATGGGAGCGGATAAAAAAATTCTCGTAGAGCATAAACCGCATATAGGCAGCGATATTCTTATAGATATACTCAGAAATACAAGAAATTACCTTATCGACGGCGGAGCCGAGATTTTTTTTGAAGAAGAATTAAAAGATTTTGAAACCGACGATAAAAATAGTATAGTTTCTGCGGCGACCGACAAAAGAAATATTCCGGCGGATTTTTTAATCTTAGCCGCCGGTTCTAACAGCATAGATACTTATGAAATGCTGAAAAGGAAAAACGTATTTTTAGAAAACAAACCTTTTGCCGTAGGATTCAGGATAGAACATAAGAGGAATTTTATAGATTCCCTGTTTTTTAAAGGCGGCAGAAACAAAGACGATTTAAAATTCAGCGGAGTGTATTATAATCTTTCTTCCAAAGAATATGGCGGTTATTCTTTCTGTATGTGTCCGGGCGGAGTAGTGATAAATTCCAGTTCCGGCGAAAATATTCTGTCTGTTAACGGAATGAGTTATTCAAACCGCGATTTGGAAAATTCTAACAGCGCTATAGTAGCCGCCGTCAGGGCGGATACTATAGCGCTGTTAGACAAAAAAGAATATTCATTGGACGGCGGATTTCTTTCTTTTAGAAAAGATTTGGAAATTAAAGCCTTTAACGCCGGCGGAGGAAGCTACGGCGCACCTTATCAATATACGCCGGAATATATAGCGGACGTAATAGGCAAAACTAAAAAAGAAACGGGGTTTAATTTAAATTCCGCTTTAAAATCGGATAACGGCATTAAACGGAAAAATCTGATACCTGAGCCGTCTTATAAACCGTCCGTAAAATATTTTAATTTGTTCGAACTCGTACCCGATTTTATTAATCGTTCTATTGCAGGCTCTCTTATTGAATTCGATAAAAAATATAAGGGATTTGTTTCAAATTCGGTTTTAACGGCAATAGAGACGGGGACGTCTTCTGCCGTTAGAATTAAAAGAGGCGCCGATTTTGAATCTTTATCCGTCAAAGGTCTATATCCCTGCGGGGAAGGTTCCGGCTATTCCGGGGGCATAATAACAAGCGCTATAGACGGCATAAAATGTGCCTCAGCCGTTGCCAATAAAATTTTTTAAAGATAATAAAAACTCTTGCAATAAATTTTACAAAAATATAAAATCATCTGAAAGGAAATTATTTTTTATATAATATTATAAGATTATAATTACTAACCTCATATCGTAAAAGCGGGTGCTTTATATGAAATTCTTATCGAGCGGCGGGTACAAGAAATTAATCGACGAAATTAAAGAACTTAAGAAAAAAAACGGCGAACTTGAAGTTTCTTTAAAACGCAAAGACGCCGATAACGCTTCGGCTGTAGACGGATTCAAAAAGGAAATCGAATCTTTAAGGTCTAAAGTAGCTTCGCTTGAAGAAGATATCCGCAATAAGGATAATCTTTTGAATTCATGCGCAAGCGATTCCGAAGAGCTTCCTAAAATCAACGAACAATTTAGTCAATTTAAATCAAAATGCCTTGAATCTAAAACCGGAATTAAAAATTTCGTAGATTCGTTATCCCATATGTATTCAAGTTCTTTTTCTACGCTGGAAAAGACTTATCAGGATTCCGTCGAACTATACAAATTAACCCTTTTTACCGACGAAATTTTAAGCGCGATAGTGTCTATTACAGACCAGATTAATCTGCTTGCGTTGAATGCCGCTATCGAAGCCGCAAGAGCGGGAGAAGCAGGAAGAGGCTTTGCCGTCGTTGCGGACGAAGTCAGGAAATTATCCGAAAAATCGTCAAGTTCTACCAAAGAAATATCCAACGTTCTTTTCGGAATAAGAAAAGTCAGCGCCAAGCTTAACGACACGCTTAGAATAGACAGTAAAATGAACGAAGGGCTTATGAAAACTATAAAAAACATAGACGGCAAAGTCAACGATATATGCGTTTAGCATCCAGTAATATAAATTTATTAAAGAGGTATCATAACCATGGTGTCAGAAGTATTATACGAATCTCCAAACCATAAGTTCGTTTATATAGGAAAAGATGCCGACAGGCCGGATTATATAATTGATACCAACCAGTATCTGCTGATTCACGATAAAGTCGCGACGATTATGGATCCGGGAGGAATAGAAATGTTTTCTTCGGTTTCCTCCGCTTTTGCCGGCGAAGTAAGGATGTCGGACGTAAAATTTATATTCTGCTCGCATCAGGATCCCGACGTTAATTCATCCCTTGCTCTATGGCTTTCGATTACCGACTCAAAAGTTATTATAGACAGAATATGGTCGACATTTATTTCGCATTACGGCGCAAGACCTGAAAATATGATAATGATCGACGACGGTAATACCGTAAAGTTAAACATGACCAAAGATTACGCTTTCGATATTATTCCGGCTCATTATCTTCATTCGCCGGGCCAGCTTAATTTGTACGATCCCATATCTAAGATACTTTTTAGCGGAGATATAGGAGCCGCGCTGGTACCTAGGGAAGACTTGAAAAGCAAAAGGAAACCTAATGTTTTTGTGCAGGATTTCGATTCCCATATAAAATATATGGAGTATTTCCATAAAAGATGGATGCCTTCCAACGAACCAAAAAAAGTATGGATAGATAGAGTATCAAAATTAGATATCGAAATTCTGGCTCCGCAGCACGGTCTTATTTTTAAAGGCAAAGAAATGATCGACAGGTTTTTAAACTGGTTCGACGGTTTAAACGTAGGACTATATTCTAAATAAAAAAATTAAAACTTATAAAATACTTAACAATTTAATAACTGCACTATAAGTTTTATAAATTATAAAAAAGTTTTTAAAATTTATATACGGGAGTCGGATTTAAAGTCCGACTCCCTTTTTACGTTTTATAATATACGCACGGATATGGAACGCTTTTATGACTAACCGAATATTGCTTAATAATTACAGCGACGATTTCGATTCTTTGACTTCTGCTATCGAAGCCGTTATTTTTGCTTCGGAAGAACCCGTTTCTTTAAAAAAATTGACGGATTTATTTAAAGTAAAAAAAGAAGAAGTATTAAAAGCCGTAGAATCTATAAAACTGGAATTTAACGAAAAATCGAATCACGGAATATATCTTTCCGTAAATGACAACGGCATAAGCTTTAAGACTAAGCCTGAATATTTCGATGCAATATCAGGCAGTTTGGAGATAAAACCTATAAAATTTACCGGTCCTCAGCTTGAAACTCTTTCTATTATAGCTTATAAACAGCCGGTTACCAAAAATGAGATAGACGCCGTCAGGGGATTCGATTCATCAGGCACACTGAAATTTCTTCTTGAAAAAAACCTTATTAAAGTCGCCGGAAGAAAAGAGATTGTTGGAAGACCGCTGATATATAAAACCAGCGATTATTTTCTGGAAGTTTTTAATCTTAAAAATCTTAACGATTTGCCTTCCGTCAAAGAAATGGACGATTTTGGCAAGAAAAGCGTATTAGAAGCCCTAAGCGGCAACGATAACGGCTCCGAAACCGAGAAAGAGCCTGCTTTGTTTGAATAGTTTTTATTTTGCTTAGGTGTTTTTATTTTACGTTTTCTGAATATATCGGGAGAATTAAATTTTTTTAAAAGTTTCATAGTATATAATAATTAACTGCATAAATTTGTGGTATAATTAATAAAAATAATTTTACTCCGCCAATCAAATATATAATATAATAAATATTTTAACAGGAGGAAAAATTGAAAAAGATTGCGCCTTCGATATTATCGGGCGATATATTAAATCTTTCCGAAGAAATAAAACTGCTTGAAGAAGCAGGTGCAGATTTTTTACATATAGATATTATGGACGGCATATTTGTTCCCAATATTACTGCGGGATGGAATATCGTTGAAGCAATTAAAGCCCGCACCGATATTCCTTTAGACGTTCATTTAATGATAGACCGTCCGGAAAGATATATAGAACAATTCGTTAAAAGCGGCGCAGATATCTTAACGGTGCATTTTGAAGGGACTACTCATCTTCATAGAGCGGTCGAAAGAATCAGGGAACTGGATGCAAGCCCCGGAGTAGCGATAAACCCGGCAACGCCCGTGGATTTTTTAAGCGAAATACTTCACGACGTAGACCTCATACTTATTATGTCGGTAGACCCAGGCTTCAGCGGACAGGAATTTATATATTCTTCTTTATTTAAGATTGAAAAGCTTCATGGAATAATACAAGAAAGAGAGCTTGAAACTCAAATTGAGGTCGACGGCGGAATAAAAGTAATAAATATAGCCGAAGCGGCTAATTCCGGAGCAGATATTATAGTCAGCGGCTCAGGAATATTAGGAACGAAAAATTATACCGCAACTATTAACGAAATGCGCGAAAGAATTTAATTACAAAAAATAAAGCAAAAAAATAATGGAAAAAAAATACAATAAGTAATATAATAATAATTTCTATACTTCATTTCGGGACGTAGCGCAGCTCGGTAGCGCACTTGCTTCGGGAGCAAGGGGTCGCTGGTTCAAATCCAGTCGTCCCGACCATTCAATAAGGATTTATCGGTAGTATTAAAAATCGTTTTTAAAAATTGTGGGTGATTTTGTGGGTAGAATTTATAAAGTTTTTTTTATTATTTTGTTTTTTTATTCGAAATTATTCCCAATATTTTCAGCTTTGAGTAAATCGCCGATTTCCGGAAATTTAATGTTTTTAGTTTTATAACCTAAGTCTTTTAGCATATCTTTGATTTTTCTTTTTTTCTTGTCTTTTGCTATCATTGTATTTATAGCTTCTACTGCCCATTTATAAGTTCTAATTTCCTTTTTGCTTTCCAGAAAAGATAAAATTTTTACTATTGTACTGTATTTTGACAAATCACGGATATTCCACGACAAAATAAGAATATTTATTGCTTTGTATAGTTCTTTGTTGAGCGGGTCCCATTTTACTTTTGCAATATTTTGCGATGAACCGCCGTTACTTGTATCAATTTCATATTCGCTTTCGCTTTCTTCTTCAAATGGATTAAAAACAGGTAGTTTATGTGCATAAGTCATTTCCAAAATTTTAGCGGAACATCCCATGCCTGCAAAAAAAGTAGAAGGTATAGGCTGATTGCCGGTTTTGCTTGTGCAGGAAAATATATAACATTCGCTATTGCTGTCGTTATCGTTAATTTTGTCTCCGCAACAGCATTTCTCAACTTGACCTTTATTGAGTTTTAAATGCGTAAGAGGTTTTATCAAATAAAGTTTTGTTAAATTTTCCTTATTTTTATCGCCTCTGCAGTTACCGCACGACATAAACGCCTCCTTTCTTTATTTAATTTACGATATTTAAATATTTTCCCAGTAGTCTGGTAGCCGTTCCTTCCTTTGCTTTCAAGAATAGTTCTTTTTCTCCGAATACATAAAAACTCTGCTTTGTACGCGAAACAGCCACGTTTATTATATTTTTATATTTATCGATAAATAAAAAATTTCCTGCGGAGTTCTTGTCGTAAGTCATAGAAAATAAAATAATTTTTTGTTCAGCGCCTTGAAGAGCATGTACGGTACCTATGGTTACTTTGTCGCCGTTATCAATAGAGTCTTTTATTCTGTTTTGAATCGCATATGCTTGAGATTTGAAAGGAGTAATTATGGCTACGGTTTTTTCTATAGGTTCTAAAAAATGAGCGTTATCGTTAATCCATTGAGTTATTGCACCTATTTCTGCTTCGTTTATGCGGCTTTCATTTACATATTTGCATGTACCGCTTACGTTTATAAAGTTCCAAGGTTCTTGATTCTCGAATATTTTATCTTTGACCATATTCTTAAATTCCCAGTTATCCGGATATCTAAGTTTTCCTTTATACATAAGTTTATTTGAAAAGTCGATTATTTCTTTTGGACATCTTCTGTGTTCTATAACGTAAAGTCCTCTTTCTATGTCCGGAAATTCCCAGAAATTCGAATTATTCTGCGCTATTTTCATTACGCTTCCGCCGTAATCGTGGCAGTTGAACGGTAAGGATTCGAATTCTGTTTCCGATATCTCGTTTTCGGACTCGACTATATGTCTATAAATACTGTAATCAAGATGTCCTGAAACTTTATATATCGGATATATTTGATAAGTATCGCCTACTATTACAGCTCTTTTTGCAAATAAAAAACTAAGTGCGCCTATTTCCGGAGAACATTGTCCGGCTTCGTCAACCAGCAGATAGTCTATAAAACTTGATAAAGGATATTCGGTATTGCTTCCGGAACCTTTATAGTATACAAGGGTTTTGTATATTGAATGCATAGTGCTTACAAAACATGGAGTTATAAGTGCAAATAACTTGTATTTTTTTGTCCTGCCGTCGAAAGATTTTTTAAATTTTTTTTCCTTGTTAAGGCAATCGTCATTCAATAGTTTTTTAGCTTGAATTATAAACTCGCCCTCGTTTGCGCGCATGCTTAAGTGAAAAAGTCTATATTTGATAGAATTATCTATGATAGCGCCTAAATAATTGTATATATGTATTAATTCTTCTTCGCTTACGTTGTCGTTTAAGAGGGAGTTTAATTTTCCGTTCGACTTTATAATTATTTGTTTTACGTCATCTATTGTCTTATTTAAAGAATCTAAATCGGATTGTTTTTGTTTTATCCTGGACTTTATGTTGCGGGCTTCTGCCGCGAGATTGTCCTTTGCTTTTTCAATACTTTTATCGTTTATTATTTTACCTATGCTTTCTTGTATAAATTTTATTCTATATCTTGTCGGTTCGATAATAATCTCTTTTATGCCAGGATATTTATTTTTATTGTCGTTGTATATCCTGTGAAGTTCCAGTTCGTTTTGTAAGAACGGAAGTATTTTTTTAATAAAATGATAACTCTCTATATATTCAGACCAAAATTGAATAAATTCATTTTTATGTTTTTCGTTTTGATCGCATTGAGCTATTTTTTCGGTATACGAATTTAATAAATTTTCAAGGGCTTTTATTTCTTGATTTATTATATGGGATTCATGCTCTATGGTTTTTAACTTTAAAACGTTTTGCTTTTTTGATTCTAAGGGAGAAAGATAAAGGTCGTATATTTTTTTTACGGATGATTTAAGCAGTTTGACTGCGTCTTGAAGAGATGCTTTTTGTCCGGCGTTAAACTTAAAATTTGAAATATTGCCGTAGATGTTTAGTTCTTTTGCAAAATCTATGCCGCTTATTTTCGAAAAGTTTTTTATATAAAATTCTTCGGCTTTATTGAGCCATTCTTCATTGAGCGTAATAGTTTCCAAGTCTTGCAAATCCAAGAATCCTTCGCGTTCGCTTTTTTCGTTGCTTTTTGTGACGCACCCATAGTCTATAGTCTTATCGTTGATTTTCGGGAGCCATCTTTTAGTTATATTTCCTATATCTTCCGCCAAGCTGTCCGATTCTATTGCGTCAATTTTAAAACCGCCTATAATATTGTTTTTTGCCTGGTTAGTGAAAGATGCGCCGAAGAAAATAGGCATGTCTTCGTTATTAAGCGTAGAATCAACAATTTTTGTTGCTATGAGGCTTTGCAGAATGGTTGTTTTGCCTGTGCCTGGAGGGCCATTGAGTGCTATAATGTTATCTTTATAATTTTTTAAGCAATGTAAAAAAATTTTCTGCTCCACGTTCAGCGTATACATATCATCGGGTTTTCCGTGAAATTTTATTTGCCCGGTAAAACTCGGTTCTTTTTCGTCAAAAAGGAAATCTTTGAGTTTTTCATAATTTGTTTCTTTTTTCAGTTTTTCGGCATAAGATTCTTGATCTGGTTTTTTTATATATTGTTCCAAAAGACCGTAATCTATGTTGTCTTTATCACCACCGTTCTTAATAAATTTTATAAACGAGTTATAAGAATCCCTGAGTATCGTTATCTGATCTTCCTTATCCGTTATTAAAGAATAATTTTGTTTTATGAGTCCTTTATTCAATAAAGGTTTTTCGGCGCAGTCCATAAGAAAATCTATAAGTCTATTCCATCTTTCCGAGTTTTTGATATCGTCGTCTTCTATTACTGCATCCTTATTTCCAAATATTTCGGTATTAAGAATATTTGACCAATCTTCTTCTTTGCAAAGCATAAGATGATTCGAAGCTCGTTCTATATCGTCGTCAATATAGAGATTATAAGGAGAGACAGCAGGTAATTCTGAAAATTTTATCTTTACCTTTTTCTTGTCGTAATATTGTGAATAATCTAATTCTGCGGTTATTATAATCGGCGCGGCGTAATCGTTCTTCTTGCTTTCCGTGTTTTTATACAGCAATGGATAAAAATCTAAATCTTTTGCATGCAGGTAATATTCGAATATATTTATTATTTCTTCGTTTTTATCCGTTTTTTTTAATTCTGAATAAATCCTTGAAGCGTCCGTCAAAAAAGAACTGCTTTGCTCGATATATCCAAAGTTATTGAGCATTTTCGGATATTCTGATTTTAAAAACCATGTAAATTTTTTATAGTCTGGATTGTATTTGGCGTTACGGTTTTTTATTTTTAATATGTTGCCGTAGTAAAATCGGCTAAAATCATTGCTGTCGTCATACAATTCCTTATCGTTTTCGTTTTTATTTATTTTTAAAAAACTTCTTAAATCGGTTAAAGGGATATTGCATGCATGGTTAGGATTAACGGTTATCCATTCCTTAAAAAAGCCGTATTCTACTATTTTTTTAAAATACTCTAAATGGTAAAGTATTTTTAAATCCTTTTCAGAAAAGGGATTTTTTATTTTATTTTGTTTTTTTTCGGCGTTGCGATTTTTATTAGGATGCGTTTGTTCGCTGTTTGTTGCCAGATTTGTTTTTTCGTTTATGATTTTGAGTATCGTTTCGGCATTTTCGGCAATATACGGTTTGTTGTAGTTAAAATTGTTTATGGAAAATAATTCTTCTTTGCTTGAAGGCTTTATTTTTACCAAAGCTATAAGGTCGGTGTCCCACGCTATATTAAACGCTTTTAGATTCAGCTGTTTTGATAATCCAAGCCGCCATTTTTTTAATTCTCCTAGAACAGAAACTTCATTATCGGTTAGAGGAGTGTCTTTTTGGTAATAAGCTTTCATAATTCTTTTCTTTCCTTGGGATTAAAATTTCTGCAATACCCATTTCACTTTGCCTATAATAAAATTGTCTTTGTCGATGTCTTTTAGCGGTATTATGATATCGGGAAAATCCTTATTTTCCGATTTTAAAATTACGCTGTCTAAATTAAGGTAAACCTTTTTGATAACAGCGCCTTCATAGGGCAGATATACAGCATAGATATTGCCTGATACAAATATCTTATTGTCTTTTTCGACGCCTATATAAGCACCCTCTCTGATAACCGGTTCCATAGATTTTCCGATAACTTTTACTACGGCGATGGAACCGTTAACGGCAAATTCTTTTGGAATTAAAAGATTGTCGATAGGTTCTATTTCCGTCAGGTCTATAAACTTGCCTGCGCCGGTATATGAATAAACCGGTAGCGATTTGTATTTGGAAGAATCTATTATCTCTGAAGCATCTAATGCAAAGATAGTGGGAATTGTTGAATTTTTTTTATTTACATGATTTTTTGCAGTCAAATGGTTTATTTCCGTTTGAGCGTTATAAAAATATTGAAGCGGTATTTTGTATTTATCCTCTATAATTGCAAGTTTGTCTAAAGAAATCTTATCTATTCCCTGTTCATATCGTCTTATCTGCTGTTCGGAAATGCCTAAAATCTCGGCAAGTTTTTCAGCGGAAATTTTAAGGTATTTCCTTCTAATGTTTTTTAATCTTTTTCCTAATAATCCATAAAAACTGGAATCGTCTTTTTTCATACTTGTTAATTTATTACTGTTAATAACAAAAAACAAGCAATTAATGCTAATTAATTACTTGTTAGATATGCTAATTATTTTTTTAATATTGCTAAATTTTTTCTTGACATAATGTTTTTGAAATGTTAATTTAATAGCATAGCTAACAAATATTAGTATAATTATTAAAAAAAGGCATGAAAATTCATCCGTTAAAAATATATATTCTGCAAAATAAAATTAAGCAAAAAGAGCTTGCGAGGCTTTGCGGGATATCGGAGATAACGATTCATCGTATCGTTAATTTTAAAACAAAGAAAATATCTAATAAAAATTTTGAAAAATTAATAAAATTTGGAATTCCTAAATCAATAATTTTATGCCGAGAAGAGTAATGCGAGAAATATTTACCGAATTAACCGATTTAAGCAAAAGTCATACCGATACCATCTTGATGGAAATATTAAACGAGCTTAGAGAGCAAAAAATTATATTATCGAATTTAGCCGTTGCCCCTATAGAAAATCGCAGACCTGATACCGATTCGATTTTAACCGTCAAAGAGACTGCGGCTGTACTAAAAAGAAAAACTTCTTACGTTTATATGCTTGTCCGAGAAAGGCGCATTCCTTTTTCGAAAATAAAAGGAACGGTTTATATTAAAAAAAGCAATATCGAAAAGATTATCAATAAAACCGAAGTAGCGGATTTCAAAACGGCGCTTGATAATCTTAAAAAATAATTAATAAGGATTAGAATGCGGGACGTGAAAACGGAAAAGATATACTGCTTTTGTTAATTGCATGTGCCGTAACAGCACTATTTGTCTTTTCCGTTTTTTTGGCGGCATCGTATTTATAATTTTTAAAAATAACAAAATTTAAAAACCGCTTTGTATTTATTTTAAATATTTTAAATATTTTAGGTTTTTGCAGTTGCTTAAATTTACTAAATAAAATCATGGTAGAGCAGAAAAAAATATATACATTGGCAGAAAAATTTATATATTTGAGCAGAAAAAAATATACATATATAAATATTTCTGCACAGAAAAAAATATACGGTTTTATCCTTTAATGTTTTGTGTTTATTAGAAAAAGGTATGTATATAAATTTTTCTGCCCAGAAAAAAATATATATTGATGAACTTTCTTTAAAAGGATAAAAGCTTTGTATTTACTAACTAAAAAACAGAGCAGAAAAATTTATATACATAAAAAATATATTTGAAGGAGGTACGGCGTGAATAAAAAAGATGGTTTTCCGTCAGTTTATAAGCCGTCTGCGCTTATAGCGATAAGCTTAAGCAAGGAAATATCCGCTCTGCAGGCTAAAATGTATAATATATTCCTGTTTAATGCCAAACAGCAGTTAAACAATAATTCTGCCGTGCGCAAATTTACTATTAGCGTTTCGGAAATCAAAAAAATCTCTAAAACGCGCCAGGTTAATAAATTTATCAAGGATGCTTTTTATGATCTCCTCGATACTAAAGTCAAATATAATATCCTTGGCAAAGATCCGAGGCAATATCCTATAGAAGGGGGTTTTGTTTTGATTGCGGGATATGAGTCCAGACCGGGAGTTTTTACTTATAATTTTGCGGAACAAATTATCGATGTTTTATTGGACCCTAATATTTATACGGCATTGGACTTAAAAGCCATTGCGTCTTTAAAATCAAAGTATTCCATTAAGCTTTATGAGCTTTGCAGGGATTATGTGAACAGCCCATCTATACCGCTGCTACGCATTTCCGATTTTAGGGATATATTCAACGTCGGCGATAAATACCGCGATGGAGAGAATCTAAGGCGATATGTTCTTGAGCCCGCTGTTTCGGAAGTAAACGAAAGAAAGATAGTTCCTTATTTGGTTTCCTACCAGATAAACCGTAATCGCGGCAATAAGAATCGATTCGAAAGCGTAAAAATAAAATTATTAAAAGAAAACGATAAAAGAATTACGGAATGCAAAAATGAAATAAAGGAAAAAGAACCTTCTCTTTTCGATATTCCCGCTGACGATTATTATAATTACGCCCCAGTTATTAACGATGTTTTAAACTACCTGAATCAAAAACTCTCTACAAAAACGAATCCTGTAAAATTCAAAAAAACCAAAGAAACCGAAAAACTCATTAAAGCGCGCATAAGTGAGGGCTACGATATAGAAAATTTTAAGTCCGTTATAGATAAAAAATATTCGGAATGGCGCAATACCGATATGGCCAAACATTTGCGTCCGGACGTTCTTTTCGGGGATAAGTTCGATATTTATCTTAACCAGTTATCAGCGCCTGCCGTTTCAGCCGGTGTTGCGGACGGCAAAGACTGGTTGTCAAACAGGTTAAAGGAAAAAAAAGAAGAAGAATCGGTTAAAACTGTTTTAATTAGCGAAGTATTCGATGATTTTTTAAAAAATAAAAATAAACAAGAGGCTTAAAAAAAAATGAAAATGAAAACTGCGGTCAAATCTAAATCTAAATCAGTTTGTTTCAGTATTGGTCGAGACCAGAACGAAATATTTCGCAGGTTACAAAGCGAAGCTAAAACTGTCGGAGTGCGCTTGACTTTCAAAAAAATTATTCTTGGCAAGATTAAGGAAAAGTAATGCGCAGTTGTTTTGGAAAGCGTTTCCGCTGCGTCGGGATATATTGAGAATCTGAAGAGAAAATCGAGGATACATGAATTTATTGAAAACATTTTAATTAAAAAAGGAGGTCGAAAATGATTAGAACATCTAACGTTTGTCCGCCCAAAAATTACAAAAACAAGAAATATCCTATGCCATGCGTCAGGGATTTTTGCGTGGAACTTTCCGATTTTATGCGGGAGATACAGGAGGCCGGGAGCTGTCCGGAGGTGCTGAACGTTATTAAAAGAATTAAAGGTATGATAGCAAACTATGAAGATTATTTTATCGTGGAAAACGCCGCAAACGACGCAAATATAAAGTCGTCTATAAATAATTAACATTTTTTTTATAATACGTATTGACATAATTTCTTAAAAGTGTTAAAAGTTAAAAAGAAGGAGAAAAGACATTGAAAATACTGTTATTAGTTTTCACGGTTGTTTTAATAGGTTTTGGAGGAAATTGTTTTGCTTATACTCCGGTTGCGCCGAATATAAGCGGAAAAGTTTTAAATTCCGCCGATAGCGGCTATAAAAAGATTAGCCTTAAAAACATTAAAAACAAAATAGTAATACTTAATTTCTGGGCTACTTGGTGTCCGCCATGCAGGGCGGAAATTCCTACGTTAAACGATTTTTATTCCTCTCACAAAAAAGATGTTCTAATTTTAGGCGTCAACATGAACGAAACTTCTTACGGAGTTTCCTCTTTTCTAAAAAATTACGATGTTGCTTATCCAATCGTTATGGGCAACTTGATTGAGGCGGAGGAGTACGGCGGATTAGGCATGATACCGCAGACGTTTTTTATAGTTGACGATAGGATAGTTTTTCACTGGTCCGGAGAGCTTAATAAAGGTATTCTGAAAGCGGTAACGGATAAAATTATTTCTATAAAAAACTAATTAAACGGGAGGATGTGAGATGTTTAAAAAGATTTTGTTATTTTTAATCGTTTTATTTTTGGCGGCGGGAGTCGGTTTCCCAGAAACGGCTTCGGCTCACGGCTATACTTATTGGACTTCCACTTCTAAAGTCGGTTTTGCGCATTTTTATTATAACGAAGGGTTGGATAATGACAGCGGAACGCAATATTCGCTTATCCAGAGGTTCGACTATCATAGCCATTAGCTGCTTGCAGTGTTAAAGGGTTCGGTTGCTTATACTCCGGCTACTTATAACGGCTCGTATACAAACGGAACGCCGCTGACGGCGGACGTTGATTACAAAAATTGGTCTGTCCTCGGAGGCATAGGAATAGACCCGCGCATCTTGTCAGGACTTATGCAGAACCAGATTTACGTATCTCTGTCGGAAGACAATATGACGTGGATGGCAGGCAATATTACCGGAGGATACGACGAAAACTACAACGTCAAGTATTTAGGCGTTCATTATAAAAACGTCTATGCTGTTACACCTAAATTATCGACCGTCGTGGGCTTATCATTTTATAGGGGAATCAACGGAACGGTGCTGGTTTCAAATTATCCGCTTTACGTCGGCGTTCCGGCTGAATCCATAGGGGAAACGCTAGGCGGCGAGTGGAAATACGGCGCTAAAATCGGCGTAAGATACAGGATTAATAACAATACGTCGGTAGTTGCTGATTTGGCTTACAACCATTTTTTCTTTGAGCAATCAAACGATGTTTATTTTTATAACGGCTCCGGCTACACGTATTTGCAAGAGCCGACTTCCAATACGTATGCGGAAGGAGTTGAAATAGGCTTACATGTTGCTTTTTAGTTCTATCCAACTGAGCCCTTCTAGAATTAATTCGAAGGGCATTAAAAAATTTATAAAGGAGGAATCAAGATGTCGGAATCAAAGGAATTAGTTTCTTTACGGCGCGGCTGGCGCAACTTTGCGGAATGGTTTGCGGGTTTGTCTTTGCAGAAAAAAAGAATTTTTACGTCAGTTTTTTACATGCTGATAATCGCGGTTATAGCCTTTGAAGGTAAAGGCGTTTCTGCCGCTACCGTTTCTACTAGCGGAACCGGTTCAAGTTTTTATAATACTATAGTAGGCTTTTTCTACGGCCCTATAGGCATAACTGTTGGTATACTTTTGCTTGCGTTTGGAGCGTTGATGCTTGTTAAGCACTGGCTTATAACTGTTTTTTGCGTTATAGCCCTTTTATTATTTTACGGTGTTCCGTATCTTGTATTGTCAGTAGCGTCAACGGGCGCAGCTGCATCAGGCGCGATGATTTAATTTTGTTTTTTATTATTTCTAAAATTTATTTAAGGGAGGAATGATGGAGCTTTCTAAAGAAGAATTAACGGATATAATTGCCGACGGCATTGAAAAAGGAAGTGAAGAAATCGTGAAGAAATTCAAACGCGAGATGCTTTTTATCCGCGTTGTCGCGGCCGTTTGCGCTGCAGCTTTAATAATGATTCCTATAGCATTGTCGGCGAATTTCCATTTTTAAAATGCAAACACTCGTTGTTCCGTCCTTATATTTGCATCATAGGGGCGGAACAGGAATTTAGAAAAGGTGCTGTTGATGAATATAAAATATATTCCAAGATACATAGGTTCTTCGTTTCAGGCGCTCTGGTGGGAAATAGACGAATTGGGCATATTTTTCGTAGGAACCATTATAGGCATAATATTCGGCTTTTTCTTTATATCTATAATAATATCCGGGCTTATTATGCATTATTATTCTAAATATAAAGAAAATACGGTAAGAGGATTTTTCAAGCATGCATTGTATTGGTACGGGTTTAAAGATAAAAAAAAAATAATCAAGTCGCATATGGATAAATTTATAAGGTGAATCAGTCATGGTAACGTCTAAATTTTTTGACAAATTTAATAAGTCGGTTTTAAAAAACTGGATACTTTCGGTCGTGGTAATCGTTTTATCGTCGGTAATTATTGCTCAAACGATAGAAATAGGAATAATGGCTAAAGATAAAGAATTCACCGTTCTTCCGCCAGTCGTTAACACTGCGTTTACCGTTCAGGGTAATCGCTATTCCAAGGGATATTTGATTGATATGGGTAATTTTATATCGCAGACGGTTTTAAACGTTAATCCTAAAAATTACGAAAACCAGATTAATTTATTCATGCAATTCGTTAACCCTAAAGATTTTGACTCGATAAGGCTTGATTTGCTTAAAGATTATAAAACTCTTTCCCAGCTTCAGATTTCCCAGGTTTTTTATCCGCTTTCCATTAATGCAGGCAAAAATGTTCTTAGAGTTAAAGGAAATTTGATGAGGGTAATAGGCGCCAAAAGCACGTCCGAGGAAAAAACTTTTATTATAAAGTATAAAATCGTAAACGGAGAATTTTATGTCAATTCCATCGGTTTCACTAAAAAAGCTTTTTAGTTTATTTTTATGCGGCATTAGCGTTTTATTGCCGTTAAAGGTTTATGCGCTTAGTTCGCAGCCGTCTTATCCGGTTTATAAGCCTCCGGTTAAATTAAAAACTAAGGCAGGGACTCTTGCTTATAAGCTTAAGAATAAAAAGTATTCTGCGGCAGCAAAAAAAACTGTGAATTCGCAGATTGTCCTGCCTATGCGCAATATGGCAAAACCAAAAATGAACAGTTCTGTGACACCTGTTTATTTGCCTGTTAAGAAAGGTGAAACCAAGACTGTTTATATAGCGAGAAAATTTATAAACCGGGTAGTTTTTCCGGATTACGTTAAATATGCTAGAACGTCTAAAACGGGCGATATTTCGGTGCTGTTGCAGGGTAAGACTGCGCTGATAAGCGTTACGCCATATATTGTCGCCAAAGGTCCGGTTAAAAGAGCGGTATTTCCAAAATCCGTTTCAAGCGCTATGTTTAGGGTTGACCATCGTACTTATTCGTTTCTTTTTATTCCCAAGGATATACCTCCGCAAACGCTGTACGTAAATATGAACAATGCGGCGGCAAGGACGATTAAAGTAAACATCAAAGGAGGGCTTGCTTCTTATTTGTATCCGATGCTGAAAAGCATTTACAACGGTATAGTTCCGCGGTCGTTTACTGCTTCCAGAAAGAACGTAATTTATAAATCCAACTACCCGCAGGTCGGCATAAAGCTGGTAAAAAAGTTTAACGGCGGTAATCTCGAAATATATGAATTTATCGTAAAAAATGAGTCCGAGTCGCCGCTTTCCGTATCGAATAAGGAGTTTTTATATTTAGAAAAAGACGCGGTCGCGATTTCTGTTTCAAACGAGCATTTATTCCCAAAGACATATACCAGATTATTTATAGTAACGAGGAGGATAACATATGGCAGATGATTTAAACTTCGATCCGCATGCCGGCGGAGGAGAAGAAAAGGACAAACTTGGTCCTATAAGTAGATTTAAATCATTATTTAAAACAAGGAAGCAATGGCAGATGTTTATATTCGGCGCCGTATTTTTCGTTTTAAGCGCTATATTCGCCGTAATTATTTTCGTGGTACTGCCCGCCCGCAAACCGCATTTAATCGTAAAAGCATCTCCTAATGTGGTCAACCTTGTGAATTCGGACAAATTATCCAAACAGGCGTGGGTTTCCAGCGCAGCGACTAAACTACAAGAAAATAATAAAGAAATAGAAGCATTGAAAAAACGAAACGCCGTATTTCAAAAAGAACTTCACGATATGGCGGTTATAAAACAAAGCCGGGAAAAAGGCGGGAACAAAGTCATTTATCCGCCTATACCCGGGCAGGAAAAAGGTTTAGCTTTTACCGGGTCTTCTAATGGCGGAAAAGGTTATACTCCGGCTGCGGGTTCTTCCGCAAAACAGTCGCCGGTTACGATAGTGCCGCTTAATAATCCAATTAATACTATCCTAAACAGCCAACCGTCTCCGACTACGCAAAAATCTAAAAAAAAAAGAACTTTGGAATATTACGTGCCGTCGGGAACATTTACAGAAGCGACGCTCCTTAACGGCATGGACGCTCCCGCCAGCATGAAGGGAAAATCTAATCCTTATCCTGCGCTGATAAGGCTTACCGATCTCTCGTTCTTACCTAACGAGTTTCGTTCGTCGCTTAAGGGATGTTTTATTATTGCCGAGGGCTATGGTTCGCTTTCGAGCGAAAGGGTTTATATACGTGCGGTAAACCTATCGTGCGTCGTAAGGGGCGGGGTCTATCACGTGGACGTTCCTTTGCACGGTTACATAGTAGGGCAGCACGGCAAGGTAGGTCTCAGGGGTAAGGTCGTAACGAAACAAGGAGCTATACTCGCAAGGGAATTCGCAGCAGGATTGCTGCAGGGATTCGGTAATATAATATCTCAACAGTCGATGACTTATTCCATGAGCGCTTTGGGTTCTACGTCAACGATTAATCCGGGCAATATAGGGCAGGCCGCCGTCGGTCAGGGATTAACCAACGCCGCCAATAATCTTTCCCAGTTTTATATTAAAATGGCGGATTCGATGGTTCCGGTCGTTGAAGTAGGCGCAGGAAGAAAACTCACCATTGTAATTACTAAAGGCTTTTGGATAAAAGATACGCCAAACGTCAGGGGCGTCGGCGGCAACAGCAAAACAACCAAAATGAAAGGAGGAAAATAATCATGCGTTTCAGAGGACTTTTAATTATTCTTGCTTTAACTGCGGTATTGTTTTCAACCGGCAGCGTTTTTGCCGGACAAGCGGTTAATCCGGCCGTCCAGTCCATTTTGCCGAAGATAAAAATGTCCGGTACTTTTCATACGCCGGTAAAAGGACTTTATGGGGCGGTGATATCTAACGGTCAGATAATATATGTTTTTCCTAAAGATAAAATAATCCTTCTTGGTCAAATGTGGACCGCTGCAGGCAAAAATCTTACGCAGGAAGCAAGGCTGAAGATGCAGCAGTCTAAAGCGGAAGATATAGAAAAGGGAGTCGATTTAAAAAAGGCTATCAAAGTAGGAGACGGTCCGGTTAAGGTCATAGAATTCGCCAATATAGATTGCCCGTTCTGTCGCGTCGCGGAAAAATTCTTTTCGAGGCCTGAAATAGCAAAAAAAGTTACGAGGTATATTTTTTTAATTCCACAACCTTCAATACATCCTCATTCTACCGCCATGACGCTATATTATTTTACTAAGGCCGACGGCAGACCTTTATCATATCGGTTATCGCTTCTAAATAAAATAATGGTGGGGCATATATATCAGACTAAGTTTGGGAATATAGCCCCTAAAATTAAAGTGTCTAAGAAAGCGGTAGAAAGGCTTTCCTATAATACCGGGCTTGCGAACGAATACTCCATATTCGGAGTTCCGTTTTTTATCATAAACGGCAAGGTGGTCGACGGCATCAATATAGGCCTTATTTTACAAGATTTAGGGGTTAAAGGCGTAAACGTGGCCAAATTAGACCATGAACTTTTTGGGAGGCAACCGTGAAAAAGAAACTTTTATTTTTATTTTCCGCGGCGTTTTTATTTTCCGCGGTTTTAACCGGCTGTTCGCTTATGCCGTATAGTTCAAACTATTCGTGTCCGGAATCGAAATCTGGCATGGGAAATTGCTCATCGCTTGAAACCAACTATAAAATATCGACCGGGCAGATAAAATCGCCGGGAGCAAATCATGGAGATTTAATCAACTGTCCTGTATCCTTGCGAGGAACTAATGCTTGCAAGGAGATATATAAAACTGCGGCTAAAGGAAAAAGATTTGCGAAGGGATATATAAGCGTAAGACAATACTTGCTTAAATATGAAGTCGAAGGCAATAATCCGCCGCTATACGTGCCTGCGGTAATCAAGAAAATATGGGTGCTGCCGTATTCTTCCGAAAACGTATTTCACGGAGGCGAAGACGTTTACGTCGTGATTAAAAAAGGACACTGGCTTTATGGAAATTATATCTTCAAAAAAGACGATAAAAACTACAATATGTTTATAATCAGGAGATAAACCTTATGATATGGTATTTCGCTTTATTTTTAATTGCGTTTGTCTCTGTATCGTTTTTTTTAAGAAGACAGATAATTTCTATTTTTGGGATAGGCATAGAAGGGCGGCGGCTCAGGGAGTATACTTATAAGTATGCCCATGCAAATAAGGCCTTCCCTTATAGGCTGTATGATCCAGCCGAGAGAAAATATATACTCGAATATG
Source organism: Candidatus Acidulodesulfobacterium acidiphilum (assembly GCA_008534395.1). Taxonomy (NCBI): domain Bacteria; phylum Candidatus Acidulodesulfobacteriota; order Candidatus Acidulidesulfobacterales; family Candidatus Acidulidesulfobacteraceae; genus Candidatus Acidulidesulfobacterium; species Candidatus Acidulidesulfobacterium acidiphilum. The sequence goes on along the minus strand of SHMQ01000005.1, from coordinate 63,460 downwards.
AAGACGGTTCTACTGCGGTAGGGGCAATATTCGAGATTTCTCCCGCTATAGTGGCGGTAGACGATTCCGCGTTCGATGCCTTATTCGATATTCTTATACCCGGCGCAACCTTGCAATTCATTTTATACGGCTCGCCTAATATAACAAGGAGAATAGATGCCTTTAAAAAACAGGCGGTTATGGCAAAAGAAAACCCCCTTTTCAAAGATATAATAGAGGAATACGCAGGTTTTTTCGAAAGGGCTACCAGGGAAGGCGTAAACAAAATGATGCCTACGACTCTTAAAGATTACAGGATGTTTGTTTCTATCCTGCTTGAAAAGAATCACGACAATATTTCCTATATAGCGGAATCGGTAGAGAATATCCTGAATACTAAAGGTTTCGAACCGGAAGCAGTGAAACCGGATAATCTGGTCGGCACTCTTTACGAGTATTTTAATATGAACCACGATTTCAGGGATATACCCGAATACGACGATTCCCAGATAATAGCCAACCAGATACTCGCGCCGGATACCCTTTTGGACGGCAGCGAAAGCAGGTTCGTAGTATCGGATGGAATTTACTATGCGTCTTTAAACCCGATAGAGCTGCCTATGCGGACAAGCCTCTGGCATTTCTGTACGAGGCTAGGGGATTACTTAAGCGAGAATAAAGACAAACAGCAGTTTAATTCTCCTTTTATAGTTTCTACGGCCGTTAGCGCTGTTCCCGAAAGCGAAGTCGGCAAAATAAAAGTAAACGTTCAGTCCATACATTCGCAGGAACTTCCCGAAAACCTCTTTCCGCGCCTTGCAAAAAAGAAAATAGATGCGACTATAGCTACTAAATCATTCGAAGAGAAGAAGAAACTGGTCAAGATGTCCTTGAACGTAATAGTTACCGGAAATTCTAAAAAGAACCTTAAATCTAACGTAGACGCTATAAAGATGTACTGGGCAAGCGGTTCGGCGGAGCAGAGGATTAAGCTTAAAGAGGACAAATTTATTAATACCGTAAATATTTTGTCCGCCGTTCCGCTCGGCGTAAATTACGATTATTACGAACTAACCGAGAAATACAGGACTATCTTTACCGAACAGGCTTCTTGTTTCATACCGGTGGAGTCGGACTGGAAAGGGACGCCGAATCCTGTTGTTCCGCTAATTACGCGTAGGGGGCAGTTTATGGCATTTGATTTATTCGATTCCCCCTCTAATTATAACGGTTACATAGTTGCCACGTCTGGAGCCGGCAAGAGCGTTTTTATAAACGATTTAACTTTGATGTATCTTGCCAAAGGCGACAACGTGTTTATTTTTGATGTCGGCCGTTCTTATGAAAAACTTGCAAAAACAATAGGAGGACAGTGGATAGAGTTTAATCCGAAAAACCCAATGAGTTTGAATCCGTTTTCGGAGATTAAAACGGAAGAAGATTTTGACGACGGTTGGGAATATCTAAGAGATTTTATATATATGATAGGCGGTTCGCTCTCTAAGGAGGAGGCGAAAAAAGACGAGAAACTTATCAAGTCTTATATAGATGAGGTTCTTCAGGAGCTCTGGAATGAATATAAAGATACGCTTGAAATATCCCATATTTCCCAATGGTTCATAAATGCAGGGCGTAAAAATGATAAAAAAGAGCTAATCGATTTCGGGCAGCAGTTAAAGCCGTTCACTAAAGACGGCATATACGGACGTTTTTTCAGCGGTCCTTCATCGGTAGATTTCCATAAGCAGTTCGTGGTTATGGAACTCGATACGATAATAGGAAACCTGGAGTTAAGAGATGCCGTTATGATGGTTATGACATATCATATATCGCGCAAGGTTTACCTGTCTAAAATAGCCAAACACAGAACTATTCTAATTTTCGACGAACAGCACAGGTTTCTTAGGACGTCTCCGAGGGTAGATTTGTTTACGAAAAACGCCTACAGGCAGATAAGGAAGCATGACGGTGCCATATTTGGAGCCACGCAGGGATTTAACGACATATATTCGCCGAACGACACGGATCCGGACAGCGCCGGCAACACTATTTTAAACACCAGTGCATGGAAATTCTTTTTAAAACAAAACGATGAGTCTATTAATGCCTTAAAATCTTCGAATCTTTTCAGTTTTAGCGAGATGGACTATCACCTTCTAAGAAGCATCGATAACTATAAACCGTTTCATTCCGAGGTTTTTATGGTTACGCCATGGGGCATAAAAGTTCCCGCTAGGATAGTAACCGACAGATTTATGTATTACCTGTTTACTACTTATATGCCGGACAAAATAAGAATAAACGGTTACGTTGAGCAGGGCGATTCAATTTCCGCGGCCATAAAAAAAGTCATAGAAGACGACAAAAGAAACGCAGCTTAAATCAATCTAAAAAACGGGAGGATATATGAAGATAAGCAGAAACGCAATGAATTACGCCGTATTAGTAGCTGTTTCCGTAATATTAACATTTTTAATAAATTTAGTATTGACAAAATATATTTATAATGTTAAAACACAAAGTAGAATATATGTTCTTAACCTGAAAAGCATCGTCGATTTAAAAAGGAAAGAAATGAACGAGGAGGCGTTAAAACATCCCTTGAAAAACACTCCTGCCGTTACTCAAAAAGAAATAACTATTTTTATCGGCGATATAAACGCGGACGCGAAAAAATACGAAAACGGCGTAATAATAGCAAAACAGGTCGTTATAGGAGGAGGCGGATATAAAGATATTACAAATTCGCTTAAAAAGGAACTTGAGAAGCAGGGGGTTTTATGAGCGTAAGGCGGTATAGCTTAATAGGTCTTTCTATCTTTATTTGTTTAGTCATGCTATATTTACTCTTGTCCCCGTTTTATTCCCTGACTATTTCAAATTCCGATTCTATGGACGCTTATTTTTTTATTACGTTAAAAAAAAGTAAAATTGTAAAGGACGGTTATGCGGTCGCCTTTAGGATGCCGTCAAAAAAAGTTTTTAAATGGAAAAAATACTATGAGTTAAGTCGTCTAAAATACGAAAAAGGAGAAATTTTTTTAAAATATGTCGGGTGTTCGTCCGGAGAAATTTTAAATACCGTAGGCAGAAGCGATTACTGCGACGGAAAACTTTTAACAAGCGTGCCTAAGTATTTGTTTTTGATTCCTCAGCCGCACGTAAAAATAAAAGGTTTTCCCGTATGGCATAATTATAGGATACCAGCAGGATATTTTTTTGCAACATGTCCGAACGAATACGGGCTTGATTCGAGGTATTTTGGACTGATTAAAGAAAGCAGGATTCTTTATAATATTCTACCGTTAAGGTTATAGGGGAGGATTTATGAAAAAAATTGTTTTATTAGTAACTTTATTATGTTATTTTACTGTTTCTTACTGCGTTCCGATAGCCTTGGCAGGTCCTTCCGATTTCGTGAATTCAATTTTTAACAATTCCGTTACGGCTACTACCCAGTCTCCTTCATCTTTTTCTATGCAGGGAGAAAATATTTATTCGCTTGGTTATTCCAATGTCGATTTTAATAATTCGGGGACTAATATTCAGTTATTCAGCATAACGCCTCCTTCTTTTTCTATAGGCTGTTCCGGTATAAGTGCGAGATTCGGCGCTATTGCTATGTTGGGCAGCAAGCTTATGCAGGTGCTTCAAGAGATAATATCCTCCGGAGAAGTGCTAGTTTTTGCGTTTAATATGGTTTTGGGCGTTTTATGTAAGCAGTGCCAAAACATAATGAGTCAAATCGAATCTATCGCAAACAAATTAAACGGTCTCAATTTTAACTCTTGTACGGCGGCTGAGGCTATGGGCAATCTTGCCGGCGCCGAATTAGGCAAAACTTTAAACCTTTCCTCTCAGGCCGGAACAAGCGGTTCTTCGTGGGCGGACTCGCTAAATACAGAACTGACTAACCCTAAGTCCGCAGTCAACACTTATTTGGGCGATATTACCAGTTTTACGAACTGCGTTAATAGCTTGACGAACATAAACGTTGCTAGTAACTACGTGGAGACTGGGCAATGTTCAGCTTATGATAAGGCGTCGAATATGTTCGTGGTCGTAGGATCTCTCCTTAGGGATACGTTGAAGCATGCCCATATAGGGCTTGTGGCTGGAACTTATGCCGGCAGCGGAGGCAATGGGGATATGATAGGCATTTTGAGAGGTTCGTTTATCGGGGATATTATAGGTTATATGTCTGCGGGAAAGAAAGAACCGGTTATCAGATGGGTATCTCCTAAATACGTTGATTTGGTCGATCAACCCGGTTCCGCTACAGCCGCCGAAACTACTTCTTTGTTCGATTCTCTTACTTACGGAGGAGAACTGACGTCTATAACTATAAATTACGGTTCGCAGCAATTTAATAGTTCGGGGGGATATTCTTACGTATCTCAACCGCAGATAGAAACAAAGACAAATGATTGTTTTAGCGGTTTTTTTCCTATATATGAGTATTATCTAACTTATGTGCAGGATATGTATTTTAATCCTTCGGCCGAGAATAGCATTTCGATACCGACTAAATGCGGAGGACCCATTGCCAATTTAAACGTTAATACGTCAATCGCCGGCAATTTTATAGCTTCATCTAACATGCCGGTAATTCTTATAGCAAAACTTGCCTATGTTTATAACGATCCGCAAATTATGGACGATGCCGCTCTTGCAATGGCTTACGGACAGGAAATCAAGCTGTTTAGTACTATTCTTAGCGCTATAAATGCAGCCGTAGCGTCTAATAAAGATATAAGCCACTCAAAGCATTTAAAATACTATCAAAAATACCAACAGGCCGCTACTTCGGTTATACAACAATTGCAAAAAAGCTATGAAAGGGCGGTATCTAAATTAAATCTTGATAATAATAATATTAAATACCTGCAAATGTTAAACCAGCAGTGGATATCGGCTTTGTCTAATAACGGTCTTGCGGGGGCGTATAATGCAAGTTCATATTAAATAATAAATATGCCAAAAAACAAAAAAAATAAAACAATCGGTATTGCTAAAAAAGGATGGATTTATAGCACGTTGATTATTGCCGTTATATTTTGGGCGCTTATAACAGCCGGTTTGTTTGTTGATTTTATTAAAGGACATTATGCATCCGTTTTAAAAACTATAGTCGTTATTGTTTTATTGTTAGCTGTATTTGCGGTTTTATCGATACTTTCTAAAAACGATAAGCCAAAGGAGTAATTTATGTACGTAGTTTATGCATTCGGCAACGGTTACCTTTTGTCGAATATGTTTATGGCAATATCGTCTTTTTTCGCGAACGGCGACACATATGCATTATTAGAAGGGCTTGTCCTTATAAGCTATATTTTTTTGTTAATAAGAGTAATAGTTACAGGAAATCATTTTCACCTAAAAACTATGTTTATGTACACCGGAGGTTTTGCGGTTGTTTACCTTGCATTGATAAGCGTACAGGTAAACGTGAACGTCCAGGATATTTCCAACCCCGGTTCTCCAACTAACGCTCAGGTGATATCACATGTCCCTATAGGCATAGCGGAACCTTGGAGCCTCGTTACGACCGCGCAGTACGCTCTTGCCCAGGATTTTCAAAACACTTTTTCCGTACCCAACGGCGACAATCTTTTAGAAAACGGGATAGGCGTTTCTCTTATGAATGACGAAACTAATGCTACCATATCGCCGTCCAACTCATATCTTTACGAAGATTACAATATGTATATTCAAAACTGCGTAGCACCGGGAATAGCAACCGGCAATATAAACGCATCTACATTGTTTAGCGCAGGAAACGCAACCGATACTAGTTCATTGTCTTATCAAGCCAGTAATGCTTATTCCGTGTGGGACGTCATGTCGTCTTATACTGCCGGCGCAGGAGCGAATATACTTACGAACTGGTATTCAGGGACAAATCCGTCTTCTATGACCGAACAGGCCAGCGGGCAAAGCGATCCTCAAGGCATAACGACGACCTGCGGACAGGAAACTGTATGGATTCAATCGGCTGTTCAGGATTATATAAACGGTCCATTAATGAACTCCATGGCCGGTGCCCTCCAATTTGCTACCGTAAGCGAACTATCCAATGCAATAGGATCGATAAACCCCTATATTTACAATATGCAGCAGAGTTCTATGAATATGCTTTATCAGTCAATAGGCGCAAATATGTATTCCCCTGCTATTTTAAAGATGGCGCAGATATCCGGAGCTAATGCCGATTCATTGGCTGTGGCTACCGGAACGGCCGTTCAGAGCACGACGTCGGGGCTTATCGAAAGCGGTATACTTGCCGGTAAATACATGCCTATAGTATTCGGCCTTTTCGAGGCTCTTATGCTTGGCGTTTGCGTTATACTTCTTATTTTAGGTATAACGCATCTAGGCCACGGTTATATAAAGATGATGTTTCAGTTTTTAATAATGATAATGATATGGCCTTCTTTAGTGGTAATTTTTAATTATATATCCCAACTTATTATTCAGGCGCAATTTTCGGGATATTCCGGTTTGGGCTATTCTATAGGTTCTTCGGGAGCAATTTCGTCTTATCTGTCGGAATCTCTTGCGTGGATGGGTTATTTTTCATGGTCGGTTCCGATGGTAGCCTACGCGATAGCCTCGAATTCTTCTTACGCTATGGTGTCCATGGTTGGAGGTATGGAAAGTTCTATTACGAGGAATGCTTCTATTCCAGGAGCAAATGCTTTGTCTAAAGGAGATTTTGAAGCAGGTGTCGTAAAAGATAATATGATGACCGCTAACTCTTTTAATGCTACGCATCAGGCAAGCGTTGGAGTAGGAGCGACGGGAATTCAGAGCGCCCCGTATGTAACCGAAACAACCCAAAAAGGTATTAATGGAACTATAAGCGAACAGCGTGTCGATGGCCACGGCGTGTTTGCTACTATAACTCAGGGACAAAATACTGTAAGTTTGCAGCGGCAATCCGATGGGGATTGGGAGGTTACTAAATATAACGGTTCCTTGTCAGCGGTGGATAAAAAAGAATGGATAGAGGGTGTAAAAAAAGACCTATCGTCTGCGGATAAGCAGGAACTTTCGTTACATAAGACCGCCAGCAATTCCATTGAGACCCTCCAAAGTGCAATAAACCAATATAATGCGACGAGTAATGGCAGCGTTACAAGGGGCAAAAATAGAAACGCGATAGTTAGTAGCGGAGGAAATCAGACAAACAATCAAACTGTCGATGCAAAAAGTACCGCTGACGGCTCCGGCGGTATTGGATTAAATTTGTTTGGGCTTAAGCTGGGCGTGGGTTTTACCAACAGTAATTCTTTAATGAATTCGACCGGAAATGCCTACGGTTCGGGCGTGCAACATAAGATAGATAACCTTAAAAACGAACTTCATACATTAACTAATTCTCACAACTCATTAGTTGCTGAAGCTGCGAGCAAAGCCTTGACTGCCGTGGATAAATGGAGCGATTCCATATCTAAAATCAAAACCTATCGTCAGGACTTAAGCGAAGCGAAAACGGGGTCTTTTGCTGTGTCCGGTAGCGTAATGCCCAACGCCATAAATAATATGGTAACGAATAAAGGTAGTTTAAATAGTTTTGCATCGGCATTTGAAGTTGTTAATAATGAAGCTGCTTCAGTAAGCGGCATAGAGGGTTTTATCTCGCAACAGGGATCTTACGACGCGAAACTATCCGACTTTGGGAATATTAATACGAAAATCAGTAACGGAGCGGCAAGTTTAAGTAAACAAACGAACATACTTACGCCGACTAATTTTAGTAATGCGTATGCGGGCGCAACAAATCAAGGAAACGGTGAATTTTCTAATTTGAATTACGAATACAGCAAAAATTACAATCTTAATGCTTTATCTATATCCAGTCCTATAGCCGGACCAGGCTTCATATCTGCTCAAACGGCAAGCAGCGTTCCGCATGGCAACCCTCTCATTAATAATGCGTTAAGGGGATATTCGTTTGTGGCTAATACTGCGGATGGAATGGTTAATGGTGTTCTTTTTGGCGGCATTGGCGGCATTGGTAGCATTAATGGTAATGAAAATAATTATTTTGGATTGCACGGCGGCGACTTAGGATATGCTATTGGTAGTGGCGACTTAGGAAATTATTTAGGAACGCATAAATTTACAGGGTTAAGCGGAGGATTTCAACCTACTTCCGGACATTAAAATATAAAATTTGCTATATAATAAACAAGAATAAAATAACTAATTTGACAATTTAGATGTTTATTATATAATTAATTAAAAATACGAAAATGTTTGAATTTAAATGAGGAGGTAATTTCAATGGCTGTTATTTTGATTATAATAGTTGCTATTTTCATTCCTATAGTTTTATTGTTTATGCTCATAAATAAAATGGCTAAAGATAACGACCCCGCCGTTAAGCTTTTAAAACCTATAGAACCGGAAGAAGAGAAAGGTTCGTTTTTTTGGACTTGGATGTCTATAGAATCTCCGCTTCTGCTTTTATTCCCTTCAGTTAGAAAGTCGGTAAAAAATTATATTAATAAAGATTGAAACTGAAAATTATAAAAGAGCGATAGCATAAAAAAATAATATTATTTTTTTGCGGTTTTAGGTTTATTGTCTATCTCTCCTCGCATATCTTACGTTGCCGGCAATTCGACGTCTGATACTTTATGGACAGCTTTTATTTATGAATTGTTAAAATACTTTAGGCAAAAAATATATTATTAGCGTTTTATTTTTCGTTTCATTATTTTATAAGATAAAATAATAGGTTTGTGTATATTTTTAAGTTTTTATTAAAAATTTCCGATTGACTTTATAAAGAAACAATAATACAATTTAAAATATAAACAAATGTTTTATTTAATAAATTAGGGGGGGGCGGTTAAAATGACTACAGCTTCCGATGTTGCAAAATATTTTATTTTTAAGGCAAATCAAGTAGGTTCATTTCTAAGTAATCTTAAGCTTCAAAAGCTCGTTTATTATGCTCAGGCGTGGTATTTGGCTAATAATGATAAGCCTCTTTTTACGGAAAAATTTGAGGCTTGGGTTCATGGTCCTGTTCAGCCTGAATTATATAGAAAATTTAAGGATTTTAGATGGTCACCTATAAACATCGAAGTAAAAAAAGTTCCTGCCTCTATAACTAAAGATATAGCGGACTTTTTAGACGAGGTAGCCGAAGCATATTTTAAATACGATGGACTTGAACTTGAGATAATGACTCACAATGAGTTGCCATGGCAGGAAGCAAGAAAAGGAATTTCTCCATATGAGCCTTCTAATGAGATAATATCTGAAAAAACAATGCAAATCTTTTATTCTCGCCTTTTAAATATGTAAATCATGGTTTTAGTATTGAATGTCAATTAAGCCCTCCTCTATTCCCAAACAAAATGAACGTGTTAAAACGGCATCTCAAGAAGCCTTTTTAAAAGATAAAGAAATAATTTTCTCTTTTCGCTATTTGAATTTAAACCATAAGAAATTTAATTGTAATGGTAAAGGATTCTCTTATTTTAATTGTCTTATAGAAAGATTACGAGATGTTTCGCAAATAAGAGTTAATGATATCGGCGCTAAAGGGAAAACGTTAAGATGTCACCGTATAGATTGGAAAGAGACCACCGAAACTTGTTTCGGCATTCCAAATGAAGATAAAATTGTTAACGGTGGCGAATTTCAATTTGCTCTTTCCTCTAATGAGCATGGCAGAGTTCATGGATTCTTTATAGGAAATATTTTTTGCGTGGTATGGTTGGATCCCGACCACAAATTATATAAAAATAAAAAACGTTCTTCAGTGTAACTAAATAATCAATTTTATTCTTTGGCTTTTTAAAAAGTTCTTAATATCATATATATTAAGAACTTTTTAAATATCCTCCCGCCGGTTTTCAATCATATTCCCTGAAATAATTTGCTATATATGTGAAGGTATTTTGGCCGAGAAAAGCATTTTATACGGCTTTGCATTATTAATAAATTATGTATTGACACTTAGTTCCTTTTTTGTTGTAATAAGAACAAATAGGAAAACCTTTATGGAAAATGAGGCGTTAAAATCTATCATCGAAGTTTTTGGTCCGGATAACATTGAGGAAATCAAGGAGAATGAATTAATGAAAGCCGTTATAATAGATACGGAAACAACCGGTTTCGCCGAACCTCGTCCGGTCGAAATCGCGTGGCTCGGACTGAATGATGTCGAATCTTTGGGTATAGTCCATGAATTCGAGCATAGGTATAATCCTGGTAAGCCTATCGAATTCGGAGCCATGGCCGTGCATCATATTCTGGACGAAGACGTGGCCGACGAGCCTTCTTATAAAACTTTCGAACTTCCGCAGGAAACGGAATATATAATCGGACATAAAATAGACTACGATTGGGAAGCCATAGGCTGTCCGGAAGTAAAACGCATAGATACCCTTGCCCTTTCGAGGCGGATTTGGAAGGATGCCGGTTCTTATTCTCAGGCGGCGCTTATATATATGCTATCTCAGGACAAAAGAAAAGTCAGGGAAAGGTTGAAGTCAGCGCACTCCGCTTTGACCGACGTAAAAATCTGCCGGTTTATATTAAGTAAAATCGTGAATGTGCTCGGCGTGAAATCATGGAATGAGCTCTGGAAAATTTCGGAGGAATACAGGATTCCTGAAACCATGCCGTTTGGCAAACACAAAGGAACGCCCATAGGCGAGCTGCCGCCGGATTATATAGAATGGGCGCTGTTAAATTTAAAAGATATTGACCCTTATTTAAAAAAAGCTTTATTATTAGCGGTATAGCAATATGTCTTCCGAAGCTTCGGTTAAAATTAAAGGCGAAAAACATTCGGCGTGGTATTACAGGGAACTTTATCTCGATGAGGATATAATTTACGACGAGTTTTTCTGTCCTTATTGCGATGTTAGGCTTATTGCCAAGAACATTTATAGGGATAGAAACGAAGAACTTATAAAGCAGCCTTATTTTGCTTCATTTCCAGGGAAAGGACACGCTTTGGGTTGCGAATTCGAAGCGCTGGAAAAAGTCGACCAGGAAGAAACAGGGGGAGTTTTAACTGGTTCGCGCACAAATAAACCCTCCGCTGACGATCCTGAAATTTTTGCGGTCAGGACCGAGTCTTATTGGCAGAATAGGGCTGAAAGCGATTCGCGGCGCAAAATGCAACAGGCAGTTTCTAATGAAGCTCTACGGAGTGTCGTTCACAAGGGCAAATCGTCCGACTGCTATATTGACGGAGCAAGAAATTCGGCATCAAGGGTGTATTCTATGAGATCGTTTGCCGAATGCTATGCGTTATTTTACAAAAAAGCCTTTAAACTTCGCGACGAAAATAAGTGGAGTAAGGAGCAGTTTAACGAATACGTCAAAAAAGAGTTGTCCGCTAAAAATCTTGTGTTTTCAAAGGATAACGCTACAAACTATTATTACGGTTTTAAAAGTCTGTATAAAGAAGAATTTTTAGATTTTAAAAGAGAAAGGATATATCACGGAAAGGGTTATATAGAAAAACGCGGAAGTCTATATCAGGTAAACTCCAATAAGCGTATACTTCTTAAGAACGGGAGCACCGTTCCTTTTTACGTGCTTATAGAAATTGTAAATGTTGAGCATATGCCAAGGTCCCACAGGGATATCGTAGATTTTATGGAATCCGCGGCAAAAGACAGGAAGAATTATTACGATATAAAATGGTTCGCTCGGGGGATTCCGGCGGTAAAAGGCAGTTCTATAGTTTTATATTTAAAGAATTTGGATTTTCTGTTTTTAAAAAAATAAAAAAGGAGGGTTTTAAAAATGGAGTTTTTTGAAGAATTAAATAAGACTGTGTTCGTTCCGGCATTTTCATTAAGTAAAGATTCTAATTATCAAATAAATACTAATCAGTTTGGGGAGGATATAAATAAAGCTATAAATATTTTAAATATGGAAAAATATAGAATAGTGGGAATACAGTCCGTTATCTCCGGAAAAGGTATTAATAATGCCGGATTAGGGTATAGTTATACCGAAGGCGTATTGATTCTCGCTGAAAAATTTATAAAATAATATGCCTATTAAAACAAAAAGAATTTTTATATTGCCTGTTGCGGCAACTGTTTTAAGCATTTTAATTTTATACAGGTTTTTGCTTTTAGCATGCGGTAAAATTATAAATGCTCTATATAATGCAATCTTCGACCGTCATTTAGATTTTACCGGGGTAATTTTATATGATGCCAAATATCTGGGGTTGTTTGCGCTTTTAATACTTATGTCGTTGACCGACAGCTTGTTTGAAAAAATAAAAGTGCCTAATGCTATCTTTCTCATAGTTTTGGGTTTTATATTCGCTGCGGCCGGAGGCGAACGTCTTTTATCCGTCGTTGAATGGGCGCTTATAGGTTCCGGAATATTCGTGGTTGTCAATATAACCAGGCTGGGTTCCTATGCGATGGGCGACGTTTTATGCGCCGGGGCTATAGGTATTTTTGTCGGGGTATGGAATATGCTCGCAATTGCATTGTTTTCTATAATAATGGGCATAATAGCTATGCGTTTCGGTATTTACGGTGCAAGCATATTTAGAAAGACGGAAAAGTTGCAATTGCATATGGCATTCGTTCCCTTTTTACTGCTTTCGACTGCCGTATTGTTCTATTTTGGGAGGATGAAATTTTGAACGACCGCAAAAATATTATTATTGCAGTAATTATGTTAATGTTTGTATTCTTTTTATTTCCCGCGACTCTGCGGGCGGATGCAAATCAAAACACGGCGGATAAGGCAATAAAAAACGGCAGGGCTATATTTATTAAATCCGGATGCCTAAGGTGCCATTCTCTTATTAAAGACAAAAACATTCGCGGGATAGATTCGCTTTACGATTTCGGCAACAGGCATTTGACCATAAAAGAAACAATGAAAGTTATACGTTCTTGTAAGATGGATACGGTTTGTTCGGAGATTTTGACGAACGCTCAGGTAAAAGACGTGGCATATTATCTTAATTCGTTAGTGGAAGGAAAGTGAAAATGAACGACGTTATTATATACGAAGAGGTCAAAAAAGACGGCAAAATAACCCTAAGTAAGACTAATTTTAAAAAGCCGGACGAAACTATTAAGTTTCTATATGCTGATGAATTGGATAAGCTGCTATCTGGAATCGACAACGAATTTTATCAGCTGCTTTTTTTGTTTATTTATGAAACCGGCTCCAGGGTTTCGGAAACGCTTTCGGTTAAGTATGCCGACGTGGACGTAAAAGGTTCGAGGGTGAGGCTTCCTATTCTTAAACAAAGAAGAAAACTTTATAAAATGCTCCCTGTTTCATCGAAATTGCTTTCCATGATACTTGCCAGGCATATTGAATATAGTGGAGAATATATTTTTGCGAAAAAGGATATGCCCATAACTGCACGGGCGGCGGATAAAGCCTTTAAGAAATTTGTGATAAGAATATTAGGCGCCGGATACAAAGATAGGGCGCATATACATGTTTTGAGGCATACCAGGGCAATACATTTAGCGGATGACAACGTAAATTTCATGCATATCAAGAACTTTCTGGGACACGCCAACATAAACAGTACTTTGGTTTATTTGAAATTCAGCAATAAAGATATGGAAGAAGCTATCGGAAAGGTTAATTCGAAAAACAATCTAAGTATATATAAATAAATTTGCTCTATATTTAAAATGAATAACCCTAAAAGAAAACACCATTATATACCAATATTTTATTTAAAAGGTTTTACGGATACGTCAGGTAAGCTATGTGTTTATTCAAAGGATAAAACAGAAAGTTATAGTGAAGTTTTGACAGGAGTTTCGCCTGCTGCTATAGGATATGAAAAACACGGATATACCGTAAAATTGCCAGATGGTACTACAGATTCCGAAACAATAGAAAACATATTTGCGGAAAAAGAAAGTAATGCCGCCCTATTGTTGGAGAAAATTATTGGCGGACAAAAATTAGCCGATAACGAATTTTCAACTTTTGTTTCCGATTTTCTTGTAACGATGGCCATTAGGACACCAACAACAAGAAATATGATTAAGCCTATTGCAAATACAATTATTAAAGAAATTGCCTTAAAAGCAAAAGATAAAGAAATTTTTCGCGAGTATATAAATAATCGTCGCAAGAATGGTTATAATATAAGGTTTAGCGATGAAGAAATAGAAACGGAAAGGCAAAAATATATTAACATAGATGGGCGCTATGAGGTAGATAAACAGGAGTCTCTTATGTGGTTAATCTTAATGCAAGATAATTTTAATCAAGATTTTCAGAGAGCTTATTGGCGGGTTATTGGTCCTGTAGGAGAATATAAATTTTTAACGAGCGATTATCCGTTTATATATATTTACGAAAAAAGTAAGAATAAGAAAACTTACATAATGCCATTATCTAAAGATTACTGTATCTGGGGTTCTTCTAATTCCGATTTCATGAAAATGAATTTTAAAAAAAGAACAAATCAAATAGCTAAAAAATTCAATTATTATATTGTTAAATTTGCTGGTCGGCATATTTATTGCCATTTTAAGGCGCAAAGTATTTATGACCTTGTTAAAAAATATAAAGATTTTCGTCCTGAAATTAATGAATTAAAAGTAGAAGAATTGCTTAAGAAAAATCATGGTTAATATATTTGTTGTATATTTAGGAATTAAATGAAATTTAGATTCTTATAAGAATCTTATTAGAATCTAATAAGAGGTTAAAAATGAAAAATCTCGTTTCCATACATAAAAATAATTATTTCAACAAAAGGAAACCGTAGCCATGTATACGCTTAAACCTTTTATTTTGTTTAATCTGTTTTTAAGGCAGGCTCTATTTCTGGATAGTAAAGGGATTCTATTTAAATCAGGAAACACGACCCGCAGTATAAGTCTTACCCATATAACAAGGGTAGAACTGAAACATTTCTCGTTTTTCGATTCAGTGATTATTAGCACCCCTAACATATATATAACTCTTCGTTTTCTGAATAAAAAATCGGTTAACGGTTTTATTTTGGCTCTTGCCAAGGTTATAAAGAACTATTATGTGAAAAATCTGCAAAAATACGGTATGGACGATATAGAGCAAGATTTTAATGGATTGCTTTCTTCGGACAAATATGTTGCAAGATATGATATCAGGCAACTCGGGCTAAAATATGCAAAATTAAATGAGTATTGCGCTTCCCTTGCATCCGACGCCTGTTTTAATGTATTTAAAGACAAAGATTTGATACGCAGGATAAATCGCATTATGGATATTGCCGGTTGCGCAGATAATGTCCTAAAAGCCGTCAGCGAGAGAAACGAGCGCTTCATAGAAGAGGAAATTGTGCATTATGCGGATTTTTTCAGAACTTTCGGCGGGTATCCTTATTCCAAAGAACAACAGAGGGCTATAATTATCAATGAAGACAGAAATCTTCTTATAGCGGCCGCAGGCTCGGGAAAAACTTCCACTCTCGTCGGTAAGATAGGCTATATAATCCTTAAGGGCATCTGCGAACCTACCGATATTTTACCCCTTGTATTTAATAGTAGCGTCAGGGAAGAAATAAAGAATAAAATATCAGGAATAAATGCTATTAAAGGCGTATCCAGAAATGTCCATACGTTTCATTCATACGGCAAAAAAATGCTTGGTTCCGGAGTTAAAGTGGAAAGTAAAACCGACTACGTTATAGCCAAGATAATTGATGACCTTAAATCCAGAGATACCGGTTTTTTGAGAGATTATATCAATTTTGTAACAGTCTATGCCAAAGACGTTATAGATAAGTATTCCTATGAAGATTATAAAAAATATGCCGCGGAAGTAAAGCGCGACAGGAAGCTTTTTAGGGACAAGACGCATTTTAAGACTATCAAGGGCGAATGCGTCAGGTCGTATGAAGAGCTCTCGATAGCTAATTTTCTGTTTATAAACGGCATAAATTATGTTTACGAAAGACCGTACCCGTTCGACGTAATAAGCGAGGAAGGGGAATCCGTGTCTTATGTTCCGGACTTCTACTATCCGGATATAAATATCTATCATGAACATTTTGCCGTGGACGGTAACGGCAGGTCGGTATTCGGCGAAAAATATCTTAAAGATATGAATATTAAAAGAGACGTCCATAAACGCAATGGGACCGAACTTTTTGAAACCACGAGCGCCATGTTTAAAGCTGGAAAAGTATTTTTTCTTATTCGAAATTTCCTTGAGAGTAAAGGCCTTGTATTGAAATTAATGTCAGTTAAAGAGATAAATGCCGCAATAGCTAAATCGGAAGAATCCGGACGTTTTTCGGAGATAATACTGTCATTCCTTAAGAACTTTAAGGAAAAAGGCTTAAGTTATAAAGATATCGATAAAAAGATAGCCGGTATGCCTGTCGGATATAAAAGGGATAGAGATACCTTGTTTTTTAGCATTTTTAAATATGTATATGACCGTTATAAAAATTACTTGGAATCAAACAGTTTGATAGATTACCAGGATATGATAATAAAAGCCGTTCCATTAATAAACTGCGACAATTCAAAATATAAGTTTCTTTTGGTCGATGAATTTCAGGATGTTTCGCTGGGAAGGGCTAATATGATAAAAGCTCTGCTTGCATCAAATCCGGAAATGAAACTTTTTGCCGTAGGGGATGATTATCAGGCTATTAACGGCTTTGCCGGTTCCGATATCAAATATATGTACGAATTTGAAAAGGAATTTGCGTCAGGATCAGGTTCGTCCACCAACTATCTCACCAAAACTTACAGGTGCAGCAAAGGTATAATAGATGTGTCATCGCGGTTTATATCTAAAAACCCCAATCAAATAAGAAAGAACATCGTAGCTGGAAACGGTCATACCGAGGACTCTTTTATAGTAAAAAGTTATAACGATGAAAATCATCTTTTTGAAACAGTAGAGGGTGATATGGAAAATATTATTAAAACCGGCAATAAAGTGGTTTTCCTTGCTAACAGGTATCATCGCAAGTATGAAAGGAAAAAAGACAGCATATATGGAGATAGGGTGTCCGGAATAATTACGAAGTACAACGGTGCGGTTAAGGGCGAAACCATACATTATTACAAAGGACTTGAATCCGATTACGTTTTTCTTTTAATGGCGGATAAGGGCGTAATACCGTCTGAAATAGTGAATGATTCTATCTTGTCTCTTGTGGCATATGGAATTGAAGATTTTCCGTTTGCCGAAGAACGCAGGCTGTTTTATGTTGCGGTTACCCGGGCAAAGAAAGGGGTTTATTTATATTGCAAATCGAGCGGCCGGTCAGCGTTCGTAAATGAAATAATGGAAGATTTCAAAGATTCTAAGACTATCCGTTTCGCCGTTTAAATGACTTTTTAAATATTTTATTTAAGAAAAGGAACTTTACTTCTTTATTCGCATCGACGTTAAAATTGGCGGGCTCGGACGTGATTGCCCCAGTTCCTTTTAAATTTCTTACCGTAAGTACTCGTCTGCCGAATTTATCGTATAGTTCATTGTTTTTAAAAATATAATCAGGGATATATTTGCGTTCTTTGTGCGGCGGGCATACCGAAGTTATTCCTGATAGCTCCATATATTCCGTAGAAACTATCATCTCTGTATCTTCCGGAATTTCAGAATTAGGCGAACCTATTTTGAAATTATTATGCGGTTTATTCTTCATCCTTGTATATATGTTTTTAAGATAAAGCATTACGTCTTCCTCTTTGAATTCTGTCAGGAATACCGTTCTAAAACCATTAGACAGCAGTAGCGCGGCGTAGCACAAAAATTCTATATTGGAATTCAATATAATGTTGGCTTCCCCTTTTTTTAGGGGTATTATCTCCTTAAACACATATTCCCTTCTGTCTTTTAAGAACCTAAGCCCTAAGAGGTCTATGTTTTTAAGTTCTGTTTTTTTGGATGTCTCCGGCGGTATTTCTTGTTTTTGATTAGTTTCCTCTCTGCTATCGCTGCCTGTTATTTTTTCGATGAGCCTTTCGCATCCGTTTATTTCAAGATAGTCGCTCACGTCGCCGTGAGGCTCTAGTTCTGAAAAAGTTATTACCTTAATATTTTTAGCAACCGGCGTAAGTTCCGCCTTGATTTTTTCCGTTCGGTTCCGGCCTGCGTCGTCGTTATCTTCGAATATGAGGACGTTTTTGCCAAGAAAATATTTGTTAAATCTTTCGTCCCAGTGGAGCGCTCCGGCCGAATTAGTCGTCCATGCAGTATTTGGAATATGAACCGATTTATAGAGATTGTCCACGTCTTTTTCTCCCTCGCATATACCTATGGTGCTTATATCTTTTGCGGTTATCTCGTTAATTTTGTATAGGATTTGTTTGTTATCTCCGATGCCTATAATTCTTTTCGCTCCTTCAAAATGGTATACTATAAACCTTTTGCCCGTTCTTACACCGTTTTCCGAAAAAGACTCCCATTTTTCTTTTTCGAATACTATTTCGCCCTTTTCGTTGTCGTAGGTATATATCGCCGTCTTTTTTTCATTTTTTTTTGGCATTAAACGTCTTTTTTCTGTAGAGTTTGACCCTTCTTTTTTCTCGGTCTCGGTCAGCAATCTTTTATCCGCTTCATTAGCCCCCTGTATATATTCTTGTTTTAATCCTTCGCTTCTTTCTTTCTTTTGTATGTTTTTTTGCGGCCGTTCTTTAAATCCTGCAGGAGGGTCTATTCCATAATTTTTAGCTATCTCTACGGATTCAGGAAAATTAACGCTTTCCATTTTTTCTATAAGTTGAAAAATATTCCCGGAGGAGTTGCAGCCGTGGCAGCGCCATAATCCGTTTTCCGGATTAAGTTGAAATGAACGCGTTTTTTCATCGTGGAATGGACAAAGAGCAAAATAATTTTTACCTATTTTTTTAAATTCTAAATATTTTTCGGCTATGTCTATATATGCCATTATTGATATAACCCCTCAAGTCTTTTTTTAATATCTTTGTTTTTAACCGCGTTTAAAACTATGTCTGATATGTTCTTTTTTGCTATAAGCCCTTGATATATCTTGAGTTCGACAGTATCTTTGGCATACATAAACATTTCCCATGTCGGCTTTTTTTGGCTTGCTCCCATTATTCTGATTCTGGCCTGGTCGAATATTTCATAATCATAGATAGGGGCAAACCAAATTGTTCCTTCGGCGTTCGTAAATGTGAGTCCATACCCTATGGATTCAGGATTTGCTAAAAGAATTTGGTTTGAACCGTGGAGAAATCTTTCTAAATCGAGTTTCGAATGCGAATCTCCGTAAGCGAGACTTATGGTATATTCTTTAGACAGTTCCTGATATATATGTTCTATTTGGGCTTTATAATAGGCGTATAATATGACCTGGGCGTTTTTGCCTATCTCTTCTTCGAAAATCTCTTTGAGCGCTTCTACTTTACCGTTTGATTTGGATAGGGTATAGGTATTCTTATTTGCGTAAACGTATCCGGAAGCGGCTTGAAGAAGTTTCCCTGTTTTAGTTAAAATGTTTGATATGGTTATTTCGCCGGAGCTCATCATCAGCTTATTTTCATCTAATAATGTCTTATATGCAGAATAATGCTCCGGATCTAATTCGACTTCCCTGTAAAGAATTGTGTTGGGCATTAAGTCTATGCAGTCTCTAAGCTCAAATCTTATTGACCTGGAGACCACTTTTTCCTTTATTTTTCGGAATCCGTCCTTGGTTACGTACCATTTGTATTTTCCTTTTACCGCATGCTCTTTTAAAAATTCGTATTGATTTACTCCGAAGGTTTTGCCGCCGTCCATTATATAAAATTGAGCGAAATATTCTAAGGGCGTGTTTGGCGCCGGTATGCCTGATAATATATAAGTATATTTTGTCGGCAGGTATTTCCTTAAAACCATAAAACGTTTTGTTGCAGTATTTCTTATTTTAGCCGATTCATCTATTATTACAGCATCGAAATCAAATTTTATAGTGTCGAATAACTTAATCATTTCCCAATTTATTATAAAAACACCAGTTTCCGATAATATTTTCTTTTTTTTGATTAATTCAGGCATAAGCCATGGAAAATGTTCTGTTGCGTCTTGTTGCCATCCTAATGGTATAACTCTAGAAGGGGCTATTATTATTGCCTTTCTAATCTTACCGGCTTTAAATAAATAGTCGAGAACCATTAACACGGTAAGTGTTTTGCCTGTCCTCATATAATTAAAGACGCCCCATTGCTTGTTTTTAATACAAGTCTCGAATGTTGTGATTTGATGTTTCCACGGCTTAAATGAAGCAGGAGGGGTATATATTATTGGGATATTTTTATCCGATTCTTCCCAATTATAATTGCTTAAGGATGAATCTATGCAGCTATCGGGGAATACCTTCCTGACTCTATAAAAAGCGTCAAGGGTAAGTGGCGTTATCCATTTTTTCCGGGAAGGATCGTAGGCCGCTATTGGTAATTTTTCTTTAATAAAGTTAATAATGTCCTTATCGAATTTGAATAGTATTATCAGATATTTTCCGTCCGTCAAAAGTCTTACCATAAGCTATATAATTAACATTTTTAAGAAATTATGTCAATACAAGTTGACAATATCGCACAAAATGATATTATATAAATCTTAGTTATGGAAACTTTCACAATACATAAAAAAATTAAAAAACGAAAAGTTCCCGTTCGGATTTACATGGATAGGGAAAAAGTCGATAATTTGAGAAAACAGATTAAGAGTTTGGGTCTTGATATTACTATAGAAGATGTTATGATGGGCGGATTTAAAAAAAAGGTTGAGGCTACTACCTGTTTGAATGTGCAAATTAAAAGGGAATTGTTCGATAAATATAAGGCTATGGTTAACGATCTTGAAGGATATGAAATAAACGGCCGCGAACTAAACGCTTCCGTTGTCATCCACGTCGGTTTTGGAAAATTATAAGGTTCAGTATGACAGAAAAATCGGAAAAGGTTCTTATTAAAGTAAAGCTAACGCCGGAAGAATTAAAGATAATAGAAGCTGAACGTGAAGATGCCAGAAAGAACGGCGAGCGTTTTTCTATGAGGGCGGTTTTGGAGCAACGCTTTGAAAAAGGACTTAAAGAGATAGAAAAACAAATTAAATTGCTCAAAAAAGAAAAACTAAAGACAGCCGGCACGAGAAAAGAAAAATCTTCCGTTAAAAACAAGAATAAAAATGGCGCGTCAAAACGAAGGACAGGGGAAAAGTAAAAATATATCGATAAGGGTTTCACCGGATTTATTTAAGTCCTTACAGAAATCCAGAGCGGAGTTTAATTTGGATATTTCTGGAACCGTTAGGATTATTCTTGAAATTATGCCTACCGACTTGTTTAGGGAATATAAAGAGATAGGCGCGAAGCTTAAAAATAAAAACAAAAGAATAAAGAACTTAGAAACCGTAATTAAAGACTCCATAGCAGAAGCCGTTAGAGAAGGAAATGCTATTCTGAAACAACTCGAAAATAGTAAAAGTAAGTAGTGATTATCCCCCTCGTATTTACCCTGAAATCCAATAGAAAAATATCCTTATTTTGAAACCGTAAGCTTTAAAATAAGGCCTCAACTTTTTTAATAAATTAATACTTTTTTTATAATACGTATTGACATAATTTCTTAAAAGTGTTAAAAGTTAAAATAAGGTTTTGCTTTTATTTTTTTAATGTTTTTCTTTTTTAAAAGGAGGCTAATTTATGAAAATAATTTCCGTTCAGAATTCTAAGGGCGGGGTCGGGAAAACAACACTTGCAATCAATATTGCGGCGTGTCTTGCTCGTCAAAATAAGAAAGTTTGTTTCTATGATGCCGACTCTCAAAGGACGGCTTTTGATTGGTATTCAATTAAAAAGGATAGTAGTTTCAATGTCGTTCCTATTGACAATCCGAAGCTCCTTGAATCGCAGATTAACGAGCTGAGATTTGACTATTGTATTATAGATAACCCTCCTGCTATAAGCAGTTTTTTTATCACATCTATTAAGCTTGCAAACTATATAATAGTGCCGGTTAGCAGTTCGGCTTTTGATATGTGGGGACTAGTCAGTATGGTCGAAACTTTAAATATAATAAATGCTGATTTTGATGTCTTGTTTATTCACAATAAGTTTGTTCAAAATGCCAAAATGAATAAGGAAGTAAAAGATGCATTTGCGGAAATACGCCTTAATAAAAAATCGGAATTTTTTGATGTTTTTTTTAGGCAGAGTTATCCCAGAACGGCAATGGACGGCGAAACGGTTTTTAATTCTAACGACTCCAAAGCGCAAGCCGAAATAGAATTTATAGTTAATTATCTTCTAAGGCAGGGAGATTAAAATGGATTTCAAACGTCCTTCCGGGATAAAAACTATAGACATTCTTCAAAAACTTTCTGAAGAGGGTTCTTTTAGGGTTATTTCCGAAAAAATGCAAATAGATGTATCCTCGATATCCATTGAAAAGCAGGTAAGGGGAGAAGTTAAGAATATCGGCGAACTTGTATCGTCTATACGTGAAATAGGTCTTCTTCAGCCTATAATAGTTAAGAAAACTGATGACGGGTACAGGCTTATTTGCGGCGAAAGAAGGTTGCGGGCGCATATCGAGTTGGGAAAGAATTTTATAGACGCCGTAATACTCGATATTAATGACGAGGATATACCTCTAGTCCAGGTGACGGAAAATTTGCAGCGCGAAAAATTAACCAGGCTTGAACTTGCCAATACCTATTGTTTGCTGCAGGAAAATTACGCCTTGAGTGTTAGAAAAATAGCAGAGCGCGTAGGAAAAAATAAATCTCACGTTCAGTCTGTGTTAAGTTGGTATAAGTCTTACAGAAAGAATGCCGGCAAAATTAAAGACGAAAGTATGGCTAAAACCGTTGCTCTTGCGTCTTTGGATCAAAAAACAAAAGAAGAACTTGCGCCTTACGTCGATTCACTTTCTGCGAAAGAGATAAGTAGTATTCGAAAAGCAAAAGAAAATACTCCTAAAGATAGAGAAAGGATAAAAAGAATAGAAGATATTATAAGATTAATTAATAACTCTTTTAATAACAGCAATAATAAGACAAGAGGTATTATTCTTAGGTATGAAAATGCGAAGAAGAAAGGACACGGAGAACTTAATATAAACGGAAAAATAGAAGTTATAGAAGATATAATTTATGGGTTAAAGAAGAAATTTAATTTAAAATTTAATAAAACTGAGGAGGATTAATTATGCCATCTATTTTTGAAAAAATGGAAGAAAAAAACGAATCGATTTCTGCGGCAATTCCTGTAAATATTTATGGAAATATCGAGAAGGCGGCGGCTCTTTTTAAACAAAAGCCGTCCCAGATTATAAGAACCATACTGCTTAATTTTAATTTCAAATCTATCAAAGAAATCGTCGAAGATAAAAACAAGAACATATCGGTTCAGATTCCACAGATTTTACGCGACAAGATAAATTCCGCCGCCAAAGAGATGAATGTTTCGCCATCGCTCATAGTAAGGACGGCTATTGTAAAATATAATCTAAGTTTAATGCGCGATATAAAAGAGAAAGAACCTAATAAATCTGGAAATTCGGAAAAATAAATCGAAAGGTTTACGGAGGGATAATGGCTAGAGAAGGGATAATAAAAAAAGGGGGCAATGAGGAGAAAACATGGGCTTTTGCCAAGGATATGATGAGCGAAAAACGCTATGAGATATCCATTCCGAGAAAGGGGCATATGGTTGCATTCGGAATTACCGGCTCCGGAAAAACCGAAAGCGTTCTGCTGCCGTTTTGGGAGCAAACCAAGTCTATGACTACCATAGACGGCAAGGGCGATTCTCTTGCTAAAAGCGCCGCAAGAATATTAAATCCGGATGCTAACATCTATGATTTTGACAGCGAATTCAATATCCTTGATGGACTAAAAAAGAATGAAATAGTAGAACTTTTTAGGAACGCTTTTTATCCAAGGATAGTTTCTACGCAGGAAACTTTTTATCAGAATTTTGCCCTAACGGCTGTTACGTTTGTTCTGAATTTTATGGAAGACGTTACCTTCGAGAAGATTTTCATAAGTCTTTTCCGCGAAAATATAAAGAAGTTATACGACAATTATCATGACAACCTGTCGGAAGCAGAAGACCTTATATTTCAAGGCGTTATAAACAATGCGGACTATGCATCGTATATATCTTCATTAATGAATCAGTTACAACCTTTTGCGCTGAAAAAAAATCTTAACGTCAATAAAAATAACCTTAACTTAAAGGAAAACAACTGGTTTTCGTTTAGAAATATTGAAACGGAAAATACATTGGGAAGAACCGTAATAGAGTGTATCAGACTTAAAAAACCGCATCAGAGAGATTTTCAAATGACGCTTTGCATTGACGAGTTCAGCGACCTAGCCTACAGCTATTTTTCTAAATTTATAAAAGAAATAAGAGGCTTTGGCATACAAGCACTTTTGCTTACGCAGTCTTTAGCCGATGTCATAAGAACAGACGAAACTTTACTAAATATAATATTAGACAACACCGATTTGAAATTATTTTTTGCTCAGGATGGATTATATAACGAAAAAATAGCTCAGCTTTTCGGTCAAGAAATTAAGTCTATGAAATCGGAAGCTTTTACCGTCGCGGCAGGAGAAACTATAGTTTCTTCATCTGAACACAAAGATTACCTTGTTCAGCCTTCGGCCATATCGGAACTTAGGACAGGGAATGCTATTGCAAAGATAAAAATAGAAGGAAATTTAAAAAAATTTTTGATGTCATTTAATCATATTGATATAAATAAGGTGCTAAACGATGTATAGGGAGCACGTTTTAAAATCCATAGTTATTTTGTTAGTAATCACATTTAATATCGTTACGCCATACCTTTTTTTGTATTGGTTTTACGGTTCGCATTTTACTGCCGTTTTCGGCGATTATTTTAGTCATATATTTGTGTTTTTAGAGCAAGGTTATACCGGATATATTTTTATATCTCCACAGGTACATACCAGCGCGATGCTAGGTTTTTATTTTTATATAGTGTCCTGTTGTTTATTATTTTTTTTAAGTTTTTTATGGATAAAAAAAATATTTTTCGGATTAGATAGAGATGAAGTTAACGGCGGTTTTTACTCTCAATCTAAATGTCATGATATAGACCTCGACATACTTGATAATACGAAAAAAATAAAAATAAAATAATTATGAAAAATATCATTAAAACTCGTTCTACCGACAGAGATAATCTGCTTTTTGAATTCTTGTTGAGACATAAATTTATAGATTCGATAGGAGGCTCTATACTTTTTAATTCAAGCGAAAAAGTTTTCATGGAAAGAGCTCGCAAGTTAAAAAAAGATAGATTTGTCCAAATAGGATATCAGCGAACGGGCGATAAATCTTTATGTTTAGTCTCGTTGGATTTGAGCATAAAAAAGATGTATGGATTATCTCATTTAAGAATACTTCCGATTGAAAATTATTTTGAAGGTTCGCAGTTAAAACATGCCGTTGCGGTAAGAAAAATCTGCGCAATTTTAACTCAACTTGACGTTGAATATTTGGTTCATAACGAATTTACCAAAGATAAAAATTTAAAATGCGAACTTATTCCGGATGTTTATGTTGCGTCATCGCAAACCGGGTATGAAATTCAGATATCCAGAAAGCCCCAAGATATGTATAATAAGAAATTATATGCCCTACAAAATAGTAAAGATGTAATTAAAAAATTAATTTATTTAACTCCTTTTTCGGAGAATATCAGGGAAAAAATAAACGCAGCTGATGAGTTCAAAAAAGATAGATTTACTACCGTGATGATATTTACAGATACAAAAAATAAAGTCCAAGTTTTAGACTTGGACGAATACGTCAATAACTATTTGATTTAATTATTCTGCCTGATTTTTCTTTTTTTGACATCCTCATTTTAATCCTTGTGTCAAATGTAAAATTGCAGTGAAATATTCTTGCAACCCCTCTTTTTGGCTCGTGAGGGTAAAATTGTCGTTAAAGCCTTACGTGTCAAGAGTTTCCTTTTGCAAAAAATTCCGTGCCTATCTGTTATAATTTATTTGTTTATTATGTGCCGTATGGATAGTTTTGATTATTATCCCCTGCTTTCGCTTTTGTAGGGGGGGGGGTGTCTTTTTGGTTTGTCTTGCTATGATATTTTTTTTATCCAAGCGGTGATGCATAGGTATGAAACTATTTTTTTTATTTTTTTCTTTTCTGCCTTTATCGTTGTTGAACGTTTTATATTTTTCTTTCTTTCGTCTCCCGACAAATGACATTTGTTTGTTTGTCTTACGCTTCTTTTGGAATACCATTTATATCTTAACTTTGTTATTTTATTTTTACCTTAGTCTGCATATTTTTTTTTCGTTAATCCGATTTTATTTTTTTATTCTACTTATAAGTTAATCGCCCCCTTATTTATTCTTAATCAGTAACGGCTTGCGCCGCTTATTTTTCTTACACAAGAAAGACGGCGGGGCGGACGTCTTCGTTTAAGCATTTTTTATTTGAAAAGCCTTTTCGTCTTTATTGTTTTGCAGTGGAATACCCCGCCTGTCTTTCTTGAACCTCGCACGTGCTTTACTACTACTACCGGATTATCTATCTACTCGTACATTTACTACATGCTTATCCGGCTATACGTATTTATATTATCTTATCTGCTATAGAGTATCTTTATAGTTTTAGCCCATTGCTTCGCAACGGGCGCCCGTTTTTTTTCGTATCGTGCCCTATAGCAGAGTATCGGTAACTTAATCTGAGTGCATTTTTCGGACTTAATTTAAGTTAATCCAGCTTTTTTCTTTGGACAGGCTTTTAAGATTAACGTCCTTAAATCAATTTAGTGGGGCGCTGCGTCGCACGCTCCTTGCGCCCGTCTGTTAGGCAAAAATTTCACAGGCGGTTTTTAACGGAAAATTCGACAACGATAAAACTGTTATCGAATTTTCCTAAACCGCCTGACGGGGAATTCGACAGGTTTGCTCACAGGCTTCGGCGGATAGTTTTTTAACTTGGATAGTTATCTCATAACGTCCGTCCTGTGACCAACCTGTCGAATTCCCCTTGAAATTTTTTTACGGCGACGACGGCTCGGGACAAACCTATTCCGAAAACGGGCGCAAAATATTTTTGTATGGGGTTGTCCTCTGTGGGCTTCTTTTAATTGTGATTTTGCGCCCGTTTTCTCCCTTATGTCCCGAGCCCAGCAAGCTTTGAATAACTACTTATTAAGTAAAGTAAAAGCGAACTCTCTTCGAAACTTCGTTTCATTTAAAACGTGCCTGAGTGGGCGGAGTAAATAAAGCGAATTTTTTAAAGGATTGGAAATGTAGTGGAAGAACAACGATGTTGTAAGATTTAAAAGAGTTTTCGTCGGCTTCGTGCCGTTATTAAATTCTTTCGATAAAAATAGTTGTACGAATTTAATAACGGCACGAAGCCTCCTCAAACAGAAGCACTTGTAGAATTTGTAGTATGGAATTTTTCTTTTATTTTTTTTAGATTTTTTTGCTTTTTTATCGCCCCAGATTTGCTACGTAAAATTTATCCTGCGGACTCCGCTTCGCTACGCTTTTTGCTTAAGCAAGTCGTGCCAAAATATTTTTTTATTTGAGTAGAAAAAAAATATTTTAAATTTTTCAGTTCGCTCTTATATCTTGCATTCAAACAACAGATTGACGTTACTTTATCTCTAACGACGCAGAGAAAAATTTAAAATATTTTGTTTTCTAATCTCTTCAAATTTTGGCACGCCTTGCAAAGCAAAAAGTAAATTTTACTCCGCAAATGTCTCCGACGGTAAAAGGGCGATAAAAAAAAAGCAAAAAAAAGTTAAAAAAAAAATTATTAAAAATAAAAAAAAAATGAGGAGGTAGAGAAAATGGATAGGTTAATCGGAATAAGTTTAATAGCTTTAGATTTTAGTTTGGTAGTTTTTAACCTTTATCAGTTAGCACATTTAATTTAATTAAGTTTAATTTTAATGCCTGCATAGGCAGGCAAAGGAGAAGAAAATGAAAGAAGAAATTAATTACGAAGAAATTAATTACATTAGAGAAAAATATAAAGGATTTTATTTATATTTTGATCTAATGGATTGTGTTGAAAAAGTAAACTATCTTTTACTGCCAGAAGATGAATTAAGTTTTTTGTATGAGTGCAGGAAAAGATACGAAAATGAATGGTACAAGTTTTTTTAATTTAACCGGCGGGGCTAACAACCCCGCCATAAAGAAAGGAGAATAAAAAATGAAAGCGGAAATCTTAAAAGAGAATTTAGAAAGTTTTTTAAACATAGCAATCGAAGAAATTAATAACGATGTTATCAACCACGATTATTTATATGATACTTCTATAAAATCTTACATCCTTGAAAAATTAGTACAAAAAGCGGTCAATTATCCGCAATTTTTGAACCTGCAATTTTCAAACGAAAAAGACTTCAATATTTTTAACAAAAATCTTACGGGCGAAATATATCGCCTGTTCCTTACTTTAGCACGAGCGGCGAAAGCTTATAATCCATTAGCAAAAAATAAAATTGAGAAAAAACTTGAAAGGGCAATAATAAGCTTTTTAGATTTAAAGGGAGCTTCTACAGTATCTTTAAACCAGCCTGTAAATCAAGACGGGAAATATACGGAGTTAATGGATTTAATACCGTCTAAATCTTGGACGACATACGAAGAAAGCGGCGGATTATTTGAAGATGAAGACGACGACGAAACCGAAGAAGAGATAAAGATTAAAGCTAAATATAACAAAAGACAGCCGGAGCAAGCAGCCGGAACTTTACAAATGGAATTTGCATTTTAGCATTTTATTTAACTTTAAAAGCCCCTCTTTTGAGAGGCGGGGGCATTATGAAAACGGCAACTAAAGAAAAAATAGAAACGGCGGAAAGCATAGGGTTCTTTATGATTTTATTAACGGCTTTATTTTTTATTTAACAGGGGGCTTATTATGGACATATTAGAAAAAATTACAAAGACGAGCGGGAACGAATGCAACCGCTATATAAAAAAAGCATTGAAAGAAATTGACAACCCGAAACTAAAAGCCTTTTTAATAAAGAAAAACGAGGAAATAGAAGCCTGCAAAAAAGAGGATGTGCAGGCGCAAAAACGCCTTGAAACAAAAAGAACGGTGAGGGAGTTTTTAAGAATCCAAGAAATTAAAATATTTACTTGGGAAAGCCATTTCAAAAAAAATTAACTTTAAACTAAGGTGAGATTTTAAAATGGACATTTTAGAAAAACTAGTAAAAAAAGATAAACAGATAATTTTAACAATATCGAGAGGGCAAGGGCAAGACTTGGAACTCGATATATACACAAAAGGGGGTTTAACGATTACAAAGACAGATGAGATGATGTTGAAAAATATCAATGTCTTTGAAATGTTGGACAGGGAAGATTATATTTTAAATTAATTTTAAAAAAATATTTAATCCCCGCCGTTTTCCTACCCTGCGGGGATTAAACTTCGCTATATATAATAAAGGAGAGAATCGGGCGGCAGCGTCAGCGGGTCGCTCCCCTGACCGACGGTCAAGTTAAGTAGACCGGATAACCGATTCTCTCTTTATTAATTTTAAAGGAGAATAAATGAAAGCTAAAGTTTGCAAAAAATGCAAATTTAATAAAGAATGCGAGGGGCTACCCGAATATTTTTCCGGTTGCATCGACTTTGAAGAGCAAGACGAGGTAAGCGAGATTTTAAACCAATATGGAGCTTGCGACTGAGGATAAAAAGCCCCGTGCGGGTTTTTTTATTTTTTCGCAGGGGGAAGGGGAAGACCCCTCCCCCCTGCACCCCTCACCCTCTCTTTTTCCGCAGTATTCGCCTGCGTCGCTTATTTTATTTTTTTGGTTCTTTTCCAGAATTTTTTTGACTATTTTGATTTTATTTTTTTCTTTGATTTTATTTTTTTATTTTCGCAGGGGGGAGGGAAGGGGATGCCCTTTTTTTCCTTCGGCGGACTTTTACAAGTTCGACCGACACGTTTTCAAAAAAGCGTTTATTGGTAATAACGTTTTTAAACAGCAACGCCTGCGGAAAAAAACCCCTCCCCCTTCCCTCCCCCCTGCACCCCCCACCTATTCCCCAGCCCACCCGGAATCCACCTTATGAGCAGTACAAAGAATTGAAACGTCGCGTATTTATAGAAACCTTTTTTCTTTTCGTTCCTCGTTCGCCTTGCGGCTCTCTTCGGACGTTCTTTTCGTCCCTCGTTCGCCCTGCGGCTCTCTTCGGACGTTTCTTTAAAAACTAATAGTGGGGCGCTGCGTCGCACGCTCCTTGCGCCCGTCTGTTAGGCAAAAATTTCACAGGCGGTTTTTAACGGAGAATTTGACAGGCGGGGAGGCGGAGGCTTTAGGAGCGCAATATCAGATGACGGCGTTTTTAACTTCGATAAATATTTCGTCGTCCCCCGCCTATCAAATTTTCCTAAACCGCCTGACGGGGAATTCGACAGGTTTGCTCACAGGCTTCGGCGAATAGTTTTTTAACTTGGATAGTTATCTCATAACGTCCGTCCTGTGACCAACCTGTCGAATTCCCCTTGAAATTTTTTTACGGCGACGACGGCTCGGGACAAACCTATTCCGAAAACGGGCGCAAAATATTTTTGTATGGGGCTGTCCTCTGGGGGCTTCTTTTAATTGTGATTTTGCGCCCGTTTTCTCCCTTATGTCCCGAGCCCAGCAAGCTTTGAATAACTACTTATTAAAAGCATTGGAGTCTCCGCTACGCTCCGACAGAAGCAGGGGCGGGCGCAAAAAGCAAAGGCCGCCCGCCCCGTTGTAATTATTTATTAGAGCAGGGGCAAAACTTTTTGAAAAAAGTTTTTCCCCTGACCCCTTTTCAAAAACTTTTATTTTTGGGGGGGCTTTCTTTCGTTTTCTCACCGCAGAAATAAGAAAGAAAGCCCCCCAAACCCCCAAAGAAAGAAAAAGGCTCGGATTTGCACCCCAGCACGTTTTAATTTTGCAACTGCATAGACCGCCTTGCTTGCCCGATTGCATTATAGATTAAATTTTATGTTTATAGGCGGGCAAGCTCGGAGCGGCGGAGTTGCATTTGTGGAAAAATTATAAAAAGCCTGATTAAGAAATGAATTATCGGTAAATTTTAGCTATATGGAAAAATATTACAGGCGGGTGAATTTTAGCATAATTATAGTCGCAACTTCGCTATTTATATATAAGGAACAGTAAAGAGGATACGAATTATTAAGATATCAAAATAGACAGTAAAAAGGTAAACAACTTGACTTTTGCAACGGTTGCGCTGGTTCGGCGCAACATGTTAATCAGGTTAGGCTTTTTCAGGACAAGCTTCGGCGCAACGGTTTATCTTTAGTCCGCAAGGCTACAGGTTAGAAACAAAGCCTTTCGCCTTTGTTTTTATAGGCGGGCTCACGCTTTACGGAACTAAAGAACCACCTCTGCCGCCCCGCTTACTTAAGTGTCTATAGGGGCGGGATAGGCTTAAAAAAGCTAATCCCGCCCCTGCTGAACGAATACGCAGAATATTATATAAGGGATAGTAAAAAGAGAAACATAAACGGTGCTCAACGGTTCTTCCGTTTCGGGAGAATAAGAAAACCAGATTTATATATTTCAAATTGCGGTCATAGATGGCGGTATTCAGCGGCGAACTCGCCGATTAGCGTATAAGCGGGCTTAACGCTCTTCGTCCGCTTAATCCCGACATCCATACCTTTTTTAAGTATCCCGACGAGTTAAAAACTTCGATAATTCCGAAATTTCCGCAGGAATAAAAGCAGTATTTTCGCTATATATCAAAGCTAATTACATTTAAAGGGGGTTTTAGATGTATAAGGTTTTTGAAATTCCGAAAAAAAACGGGGGAACGAGGCATATCGAAGCTCCAGACCCGATAACTAAAAAGAGGCAGAGGGATTATCTGGAATATCTTTGTAAGGCTTATCCGGCGAGTCCTTATACGCACGGATTTACGCCGAACAAAAGCATAGTTACGAACGCCAAGCCGCATACGGATAAAAAATGGGTTTATTCCGTAGATATAAAAGACTTTTTTCCTTCGGTTACTCTTGAGAAAGTCAAGGCTTTAGGCTTTAAGCTCAAATGGGGTCTTTGTTTTTACGATTTTAAAGACGGAAAAGGCAAAAGGCTTCCTCAGGGAGCGCCGACGAGCCCCTATATAGCAAATTTATATTTAAAAAAATTCGATTATAAAACCGCCAAAAAATTAGCGGGGTTTAATATAGCATATACGAGATACGCAGACGATATAACTTTTTCGGGAAACGACTATAACGGCATGGAAAAGGCTTTGTCTTTCATAATCAAATTACTGAACAGATACGGGCTTGAAATAAATTATAAAAAAGTAAAGAAAATGCCTTTTTGGAAAAGGCAGTATGTATGCGGGCTTACGGTAAACAAAAAAGTCGCTTTGACGAGGGAAACGAAAAAGAAAGTCCGGGCGGAAAAACATCGGGGAGAGGTCTCTTATTTGCAGAATTTCGCAAATATGGTCGGAAAGCAGGCGGGAGTATAACTTCGCTAAATAAGCATAAGAGGTTAACCGTCCGCCGTGCGGACACGACAAAAGGGGTCAAAATGTTAAACGGTTTATTCGTAAAAAGTTTAAACATTGCAAAGGAAAAAACCAGAAATCTTTTAAAGCAAGGCGAAGAAAACGGATACAGGACGACGATAGGTTTGCCCGCGGATTTGGACAAATGGGACATTTTAAACCTTAAAAAATATTATAGGAATTTCACGGGACGGGAAATATCCGACAAAGAAATAATAGCAAACAGGCTTACCGACGGCGGAAAGTTTACGAGATTTATCGTAAAAAAAGCGAAAGAGGCGGGATATCCGTTTACGGCGGATTTCGAGTTATACGCATCCGGCGCATACGACAGAAAGACGGAATTTATTATATCCACTAATCCGGCTGATTTATTAAGCCCTTCGGATTTTTCGTCTTATAAATCCTGTTTTGCCGACGGGGGTTGTTATTCTCACGGCGTTCCGAAATGGGCATTAATGCCCGGAACGGCAATTTTATTTTCGCAGAACAAAGGAAAAAAGACGAGCAGGGCTTGGCTTTATTTTTACGGTAAAGACGGCAGAAAGGGTTTTATGGTTTTCAGGAATTACGGTTCGCATTTCGACGAAGAGGCGATGAGGCAGGAAATAGCTAAATTAATAGGCATAGAAAAATACAAAATTAAAGAATACGGGGGCGTAGGTTCTATGCACGGAACTTATATCGACCCTTTTACAGCGCTCAGGGAATTTACGGGAACGGCGGAAAATTTTAAAACTTCTACCGTAAAAGAGGCTTTCTTCGATGAGCTGGAAAATCAGTTATATATCTGTCCGCTTTGCGGAAAAAAAGGGGAGCCGATAAGTTATCGTATAGCCTGCTGCGGTTCGATGAAAGAGGCTTTAGCGGGTTACAGGAGGGTCGCATAATGATTAAAAAATTCCTTACGGCGTCTAAAAAAGAAATTTTTTATCAGTTCGGCAGGTCTTTCAAAAACGGGATTTACGGAAGAAGGGTGTATTTTTACTTAAAAGGAAAATATACGGACGTGCTTTTTAACGCCCACGTCGATACCGTGAAAAAAGACGGCTCTTTCGATTTAAGAAAGCACGGAGACTTGATTTACAATAGAAAAGGCGTACTCGGGGCGGACGACAGGGCGGGCGTCTGGATAGCGTATAACCTCGCAAAGGCGGGGGCGTCGGTATTGCTCACGGATTACGAAGAAACCACGAAAGAGGGCGTATGCGCTTTTTGCGAAGATTTTAAAGAGATAAACCATAAACTTTTCGTGGGTCTCGACAGGAGGGGCTTCAGAGAGTTCGTGAATTACGGATATGCAAACGACGGGATAAACTATATTTTTAAAAAGTTGGGGTATAAAGAAAAAACAGGCACTTATTCCGACGTCGCCATGCTTACCGAAAACTTTTCGAGATTTAACGTCAACCTTTCCGCAGGGTTCTATAACGAACATACCTCCGAAGAATATTTGAGTTTATCGAGCATGAATTTTACTCTGAACAGATGTTTAAAACTTATAAATTTCCAAATTCCCGATATAAGAATAGAAAATTATCCGGCGGATTTTCGGGAAGGATTTTTTGAATACTACGGCTATCCGATGGAAGAAGAGGATTATTTAAACAGGAAAGAATATCAAGAGGAATTAATAAAGCGGTTCGGTCTCGGCTTTTAAAAGTCCGCAAGTTCGCTATATAAATAAGACGGTATGAAGAACGAAGCATAATGGAATACGGCGGTCGTTCCGAATCGGGACGACGGGAAAATCAGGATAAGGACGGGTTCAGGTTTGCTCCACAGCTCGCGTCCTTTACGGAATTCCTAAAGAAAAAGCGGTCAGGCGGGCGTATAAGCAATTCCGACAAGGACGTGAGCCCGTTACGCACTTTAAGCGTCTTAATAAAACAGCAAATTAACTTTAAACGCCTTTAAAGGCAAAGGAAAGTGCAGATGATTTTTTCAAACACGGAATTGAATTTGCAAAAGAGACTGCTTCCGAACGGTTCGGAGGAGTTTTTCGTAAAGCTACAAGGGGAAAGCGATATTTCTATTCCCGTAAGCAAAGAAGCAGTTTACGTCGACGACGACGGCGAGGACAGTTTAAAGGGTCTCGCCAAATTAACGCTGTCGATATCTTCGGTGGGCAGGAGGATAATAACTTTATCGCCGTCCGGCAACGATAAGAATTTCGCAGTTCTTTCGTCGGAGAGCGATAAGTCCGGGGACGGCGATATTACAGTCTTGTCCGGCGGGAAAAAAATAATGTCGGAAGGGAACGTGTCCGTTATCGAGTGCGACGATACCGCCGAGTGCGTTATCGCCTTTAAAAAGAGCGGCTATAAGACTGGGTTATTTATCATTAAAGACGGTCAAAAAATCTATTTAAGAAACAGGGAAGTATTAGGCTATTACGAGAGCGCGGGCGAGGCGTTGCCGATATACATAACTCCCAACTTAAACGGGGGGTGCAATATAAGCCTTAATTAAAGTTCCGGCGGGGGCATCTCACGGGATGCATCCCCGCTTTATTTTTTCGTCGGCATATTGAAAGAGCTTAATTTATATAAAACAAAGGTGAAATTATGAAAATAAACGTTTATATATACAAAAACGATAACAGCATAGGCGTTGGAAAAGACAAGAGCGATATATTAATATCTTATGATTTTTTCGGACGCATGAGGATATATAACAGCTGCGGATTTGAATATATAGGGATATATCAAACAAAATTAACAAGCTGGAAAGAAATTTTAAAAGAGGCAAGAGATAAGTTTTTAGAAAAAGGGGGATTATCATGACGAACAAAGAAATCGAAAGAATACTGCAGGAGAATTATCTTTCGCGGGAATTTGAAATTGCAGAAATTAACGAACATTCATTGTGCCTGAATGTTTTTGATAACGAACATGCCGAAAAACTTAAATGTTTCGTAGTTATAGATATACAGAATCAATGTATATTTTCACTGTCCGGGTGGATGCCGTCCGTTTAAGTCCCTGCGCCGATTTATTAAAAAAAACAACTTCGCTATAGATATAAAGGGGGTGAACAAAATGAGATACCAAGTATATCAAAAAGCCGAAAACGGGAATTTTATTTTATTAGGCAGGGCGGTTGAAAACATCGAGGACGATGAGGTATATTTTGCATACGAAAACGGCGAAGCAAAAGCTTTCGAGACGAGGGAGTTTTACGATATTTTCGGTAAGCCGTTTTTCGTGCTTGTAAATGCCGAAAAATGCGCCGCAAGCCTATAAATACCGAAAAATAAAAAATTCGGAGGCAGTTATGACGATTACCAATCAGAAATTTGAAAGTATTAAAGAGTTAATAGAAAGCTACCTTTTCGACGATAGTTTTCAAAGCGATTTTATTTATTTTAGCGATAAGGCTATAAGAGAATATATCGAAACTAAAGTCGGCGAAAGCCTTTTACGGTCCGGAGATTTATTTTCCGGAAATTTCGAAAGGAAAGTTTTAAGAGAAATCAAAGAAAAATTCCTTAACCTCTTGGAAGCTTTAAATAAGGAAAACAAAAGGGCTTCAGATTTAACGGTTAATGCCGTAAACGCTCTAAGGGAATTTAAAAACAACGGGGTTTGCGAAATATCGGCCAATATGAGAAAAAATTTGTCCGAAGAGGAGTCAAGCGAGCTGATAGACTTTATTCCCGATTCCGACTTTTTCAAACTGGAGGCAGGCGAAGAATACGACGACGCCGGACTTTTCGGTAATTGTTTAGAAGGCAACGATAAGGTTTATATATCCAGCAGAAGAGCGTACAAAAAAAATGAAAAACGGATTAAACAGGAACCCGTTCAACCGCTTTTATTTTAAATAAATATAAATTTGCTATGTATTTGGAGGTGAAATTATGGATTTAAGCAAAATTAACGAAAGAATCGATTTTCTCGAAAGCATACCGTATTGCGGTGATAAAGACGCAGACGAGGACGTGGACGAGGCGCTGATGCAGGCGTATTTCGACCTTGCTCAAAATCTTTGCAGGTTGAACGTGTATTGACATAATTTCTTAAAAGTGTTAAAAAAAATAACAGACTTTCGCGGGACGGCACCCCCCGCCGTTTCCGCGAAAACAAATAAACAAGGAGAAAAAACGATGGAAAACGCCGCGAAAAATGAGCCGGAAAATATACCGGCCAAAACCAATCTCGATTTAATTAAAGATTTGTACGACAAAAGAAAGGGCGAGATAGCTAAAATCCTAAACGACATGCTGGCTCCGGACAAGCTGTTTATGGTCGCTATGACGCACATAAGGAGGAACCCGATACTCGCGCAGTGCGACAGGGACAGTTTCGTGAACGCAATTGTCGAGTCGGTACAATTAGGACTCGATTTAAATCCTGTCTACGGCTATGCTTATCTCGTGCCGAAGAGAAAAAACGGAAAGCTCTACGTCGAATTTCAGCCCGGATACAGAGGGCTTATAGAACTTGCGAACAGGTCGGGCAAGGTCGCCGATATTTTCGCACAGATAGTTTACAGCAACGAACATTGCGACATTAAATACGGTTTAGATCCCGATATCGACCATAAGCCCAAGTCTCCTTCCGAAAGAGGGGATATAGTCGGGGCATATGCGGTAGCAAGGCTTACTAACGGCGTAAAGAGATTCGAGTATTTATGGAAGGAGGAAATAGAAAAGATAAAAAAGAAGAGCGAATCCTTGAAGAGCGATAAACGCGAATATTCGCCATGGACCACTTCCGAAGAGGAGATGATTAAGAAGACCGCGGTGCGGCGTCTCGGCAAATGGGTTCCGTTGTCTCCGCAGATGATGAAAGCGTCGGTCGAAGACGAATGCCGCGAAGCAGGAATAGATATGGGAGACGTTATTCCCGCATATGCCGAACCGGCAGGTCAGGAATCCGCAGGTTCGAAAGTAACGCCTATACGTCCGCAGAACGGACTCCCCGAATCTGCCACTGTCACGGACGACGGCTGTTCGAAAGACGGGGATTTAAAAAAAGACGCGGCGGCGGGACAGAATGAACCGACGGCAGTTAATCCGGAACTTGCAAAGAAAAATTTCGAAACCGTCAAGTCTATGCTTGAAGAGTCTAAAACACTGGATGAACTTAAGGAAAACTGGACTTACTTTTATAAAGAGCTTAAATCTAAATTTTCGGAAAGAGAAATAGCCGATATGGAAGTAATCAAAAACAAGGTAAAAGATAAACTCTTCGACGCTCCGCCGGATACGGAATCCGAAAAGTGCGGACAGGCTCCAGCCGGACTGTTTAGCGATAACGGAAAAGAAGCGGACGATTCGGGACGCAAAGACGAAATCGAAGAAATAATCGCCAAATTCAACGCTGCAGGAACCGAAAAAGAAATTACCGGCATCTGGAAAGACTCCATGCACGTCATAACAAAGCTTAAAGAGGACGACCTGGACAGGATTATGAGGGAGAAGAAAAAAAATATCGCGAGGGTCAAAAAAAATGCATGAGCTCATATTCGACAAAGAAAACCATCTGTATTATTGGGAGGGGCGGCTCGTCCCGTCGGTCACGGAAATCCTTAAAAAGAGCGGCATTATAGATGACCGCTTTTTCAAGCCGGGTTCCGCCGAAAAGGGAACGCGCATACACGAGCTGTGCGAGCAGATAGCAAAAAGGGAAGAACCGGACGAGGAAAACGGATACACGAAAGCTTTCAGGAAATTTCTCGAAGATACGAAGATAGAGCCGGCCGAAGTGGAAACCAGCTACTATTCCGAACTGGATTTTGCCGGCACGATGGACATTATAGCGTTATTCCGGGGGGAGCTCGTCATTATAGACATAAAAACGGGAGCGTACCAGGAATGGTGGCCGCTGCAGCTGGCCGGATATTCCATGCTTATAGGCAATAACGATATCCGCAGGTTCAGCCTTGAGATAAAGAATACCGAAAAATACAAATTTACGGAGTACAAGAATCGGGAAGAAGACGCCGCAGGGTTTATGAGTGCGTTGGAAACTTATAATCAGCTTTACAGGGGCGGTTTTATCGCGGATTTTTGTTAATTATGCGGCGCCGGCAGGCGCGTGACTGACCCTTCACGCAATATAAGGAAGCTTAAATTCAAAAAATTTATAGAGGTTTAATCGTGAAAATATGTATATCTGGTCCGGCTTGTTCCGGAAAATCCCATTTTATCAATAAGATGAAAGATAAGTCCTTCGTGACGGGCTATCCGGAATTCTCCCGCAAGGTATGGTCTGATTTTCCGGAATACAGGACGCCGCTTAAGGCCTTCAGGAAGAAAATCTGCGAACTGCAGACCGATTTAGAATCCATACCGCTGATAGGACGGTACTCGTGCGGAATCCACGACAGGGGTATTATGGACAACCTGACGTTTTTATACATGCAGGACGAGGAGCTTTTCGAAAAGGAAATCAGAAGAATTGCAAGGCTGTATGATTCCGGCAATATAACGCCCTACGATTTAATAATATATTTCGACTTGGACATAACCAGAGGCATTACGCCTTTAATAAAAAAGGCGCTCGACGACCCCCTGCGGGGCGCGACTATAGACGTTAAAAATTACGCGAGCCACGTCGTCCAGTTCAGGAACGCTTTTATAGAAGTAAAAAACAGGTTTAACTATCTTAATACGGACGTTAAGTTTATAATCGCCAGGCCGACGGCCGCGGACATGGACAAAAGGAACGAACTGGCGGAACA
This sequence comes from Candidatus Acidulodesulfobacterium acidiphilum, assembly GCA_008534395.1. NCBI lineage: Bacteria > Candidatus Acidulodesulfobacteriota > Candidatus Acidulidesulfobacterales > Candidatus Acidulidesulfobacteraceae > Candidatus Acidulidesulfobacterium > Candidatus Acidulidesulfobacterium acidiphilum. The sequence goes on along the minus strand of SHMQ01000005.1, from coordinate 24,255 downwards.
TTTTATCGTTAATTTTTTCGAAAGGAGCGAAAAAAATGCAAAATCGGGAATTAAAAGAATTTTTAGGCCGTTTTCCGGAAACGTTTAAAATTACCGTTAACGGCACGGATTTCGGCATTAAGGGCGATTTTTCCTTAGACGGCGCGGAACTGAGAGGCGTAATAAATTTAGTTTCCGCCGATGCGGCAGCGGTCAAAGAAGACATCGGTATAAAAACGTCTTCGCCGGGCAAGAAAATGCCTTCGAAATTTAAAAATTTACGGGACGGCATGCTGTCCGACATAATGACCGGGATGCCGAGGCAGGATTTCATGAAAAAGTACGGGGCTTCCTACAATACTTTTATCAGATACAGGGCAAAGGCCTGCGGATACCGGAACAAGACCGTAGCGGACGAAAAAGAAAAACATAACGCAAAAAAGGAACGGATAGACGGCCATAAATCGGAAGTAAAGCGCAACAGGGAAAATATAAAAAACGATATCCTGGCCGGAATGCCTAAAGAAAAGGTTATCGAAAAATACGGCATAGGCATAGCGACTTATAACCGCAGGAGAAGGGAAGCAGAAAGCGGGAATAAAGGCATTCCCGCAAACAATTCTTCCGAAGCGGGACCATCCGGCCATGCCGGCGCAAACGGAAGCGACTTAGTTAAGAGGATTTTTACGGAGGAAGAAAGAAAAAGCATAGCGAAAGAATTTTTGTCCCTTGCAGACAGGTCGGAAAAAGACGTAATAGAGATAGCCGGTAAATACGGAATAAAATATAAAACCATATATTACTGGGCGAAAAAATACGCCGGTGCCCTGAATATGCCTTATGTAAGAAATAGCGGCGGCCAAGGCTTTAAAAAAAGAATGCGCGAGCAGACGGAGCGGAAGGAAAAAATTATAGCGGCCGTAAATGCCGGAAAAAGCAGGGAAGAAGCCGAAAGCGAAATAGGAAGTATTTCGAAGCGGTCATGGTACAGATACGTAAGGGAAGCGAAAATCGCAAAAGGAGAAGCGGTAACGGAGTCTAACAGGCGGCCGGTCAGGCTGAACCGCGATAAAATCATGGCCGACATTAAGTCTGGAATGCCGGATAAGGAAATTATAAATAAATGGAGAATTTCAAGGACGACGCTTAAGCGCCATAAGTTCCGCGTTTACGGCAAAAGTTCGGGAAACGACGAAGGACGGATAACGCCGTGCGCCGCGGTTCCCGAAATATTCGGGGACGGGAGTATAGAAAAAATCGAAAAGGCAATGAAAGACCATGCCGGATTAAAAAGTTTTTCGGCGGAAACCGGAACTGGAAAAGGCGGGTCCAGCGCGGGACGGCACATGAGGTCGGTAATTAAGAATAGAGAGAGAATAATTAGCGAGCTGGTAAACGGAATGCCTAAAAAAGAATGCATGTTTAAATGGAAAATAAGCGAAAGGCTGTACGACGACCTTAAAAGCATCGCCGTCGCCAGAAGCGCGGAAGAACCGGAAAGAACCGCGCCGCTTCTTACGGTATCTAAAGTCAGGCTCGAAAGAAGCAGGTCTATAATAGAAGAACTCAACCGCGCTGAAGACAGGGTTTATAAGGAAACGGGCGATTATAATTTCATGCTCATAAAAAAAAATTCGAATCAAACGAGCTCCCTGAATCCTTAAGAGGTTTTGCCGGACGCACGGGAGAGGAAATATTGGACGTCCTGAGGAAAATGAGAGCCGGCGTTAAAAGGATAGAGGAAGAACTTCGAACAGGAACGGGATTTACGGCAGGGGCAAATATAGAACTGAAAAAAATATATAAAAACAAAATCAAATCAATCGAGGAGCTCATAAGTGGATATAAGCATACGCAGGATAGGAAACAGCCTTAGCTACTGCCAAAGCTGCGGCGACGGTTTAAAAGGGCACGGAAAATATATCGTCAAAGACGAAAATAAGACAATTAAGGTTTTATGTATTAAATGCTATAAAAAATACCGCAAAGAGAAACTGTATCCGAACTAAACCGTCATCGCTTAAAAAAAATGTTTTTAAGCAGACGGAATTTTAACTTCGCTATATAAATATAAGAAAAATAATTATGAAATATTTTAGAGGCAAAAACAGTCTTTAAAGCAAGTAAAATAAGGCGTCGTTAAGGTTTTTGTCCGTAATCGGGACACTTTCTATCGGGACGCCAGTAAACATAAGGATTTGAACCGTAAAAAAGAGGTAAAAAAATGGACTGGGATATCATAGAAAAATTATGTCTGTATCTGATTAACAGGGGCATTAAAAAACTCAAAAAAGAAATAGAATTTTTAAACGCCGACGGTTCGTTCGACGTTTACCTGACGGTTGAGGCGATATTTTACGAACCGGACGCCGTTCCCGACGAAAAGGCCGCGTTCTTTTTTAGGGAACTTAAGCTTCAGTTTGGGGAAAAATTTCCGGTTTTGTTTGAAAGAGCTGAGGCAGCTGCCGGAAATAAAAACAGTTTTCAAAAAGCGGCGTAATTTTAAAATATAAAATAAAAAATAACAAAGGAGGCTTAAAATGGGAACGGTAGTATCTTTAAAATGCGAAGAATCAATGCCCGCAGCAGAAGCTATAGAAATCGACGTCGCCTACGAAATCGAAACCAAACGGGATTACGACAAAGCAAGGCTCGATTTATACGAGCTAGGCAAAATAGAAAAGGAAATAGAGGCGTCGCACGAGCCGGCGGTAAAAGAAGCCGCCGCAAAACATAAAAATCTCGTCAAAATGAGGGACGCCGCAATAAAACCGTACGAGGACGGCATTCAGGAGCTTAAAGGCAGGATGCTTGATTTCGTGCTTCTTCATCCGGAAGTTACCGACGGCGTCCAAAAGAATACCAGAGTAAAGGTTACGGATATAATGGAGCTGATAAAAGCCGTGGCTGTGGGAGATGTTCCGGTCGAAGCGCTAATACCCAACGAGAAATTCATACTCGAAAAAGCCAGGGGATTAAAGGAGAATCTGGAATATCCCGGCATAGACGTTTACGAAGAAAAGTCGATTATAAACAGGCTGTGAGCTATAGAGGACATTAAAGAAGATAATTAAAATAACTTAAAAGGAGAAATCATGGGAAGCTTAAACAAAGTTCTATTGATAGGCAATCTTGGAAAAGATCCGGAGCTAAGGTATACGCCGGAAGGTTTAGCAATTTTAAAATTCAGTTTAGCTACAACGGAATATTTTAACGATAAATCCGGCAATAAAACGGAAAAAGCGATTTGGCACAACATTGTAGTTTTTGATAAGCTGGCAAGTACTATGTCGAATTATCTTAATAAAGGTAAGCAAATTTTCGTAGAAGGCAGGATTAATAACCGCTCTTACGACGACGCCGAGGGCAATAAGAAATACATCTCTGAAATAATAGCAAACAATATTGTTTTGATAGGCAGAAAAGAAGATTCGCAGGGCGGACAAGACGATTATTATGATGAAAAACCGCCTCAGGCGCAAACACAAAGACAAATGTCAGGAACAGCACAGAGGACGCAAACGCAAAGCGGACAAAAATATCAAGCGCCGCAGCCAAGCACTGGCGATGAGGATGACATCCCTTTTGATAATAGCCCTGTTTAGAGAAAAAGCAGGGCTACCCCGTCCGTAAGGGCGGGGATTCTATGTAAAAAATATCAAAAGATTAGAATGTTTTATTTATTGAAGGAAGAGATAGAAATTTGATAGAATAAAAATAGTTTCTTATAAAAATATAAAAAAACAATAAAAATTATATATTTATATTATGTATAAAGCTTGAAAATTCAAGTAGCCATTTCCATTAGCAGTGTCAAGATTATTATTAATATAGTTTCAGCAAAACTAACGGAGGTGGTAATTATGTTAATTGTTTTAAAATTTATTTCATTCATTCAGAGTTGCAGATTAGCGTTCGTGTGGAGGTTCTCCTGGGGAGATAAATTTGCAATTTTGGAATTATCATCAATTTTATGGCTACTTGAAAATTCGAGACGAACGTTCGGAGGTTCGATTCCTCCCCTCCACACCATTATAAATTTTAAATAATTTTTATCTGGTATATGAATCCCAAATATAATCCGAAAATATTACAAAAAGAAGTAGAAAGATTATATAACCTCGCAACTTTCACTATAATTGTGTCTGCACTTGTTTTTTTTATTATTGGAGCAATAATAACGCTTTTCTTAAAATTGTATTATATTTTTTATAAATTGCCCCAACCGCATTATTTATCTGTTGTTATATATATAATTTCGATTTTAATCGGATTAGGTATAGGTTTTGAAAGAAGTTTCAGGTTGAGATTAGAAGCACAAAAAATAATATGCATTATGAGCATAAAAAATGATACGGAATTAATATTAAATTTTTTAACTGACACGGATAAAGACAAAAAAGATGAATTGACAGGATATAATCGCGATGATAAATTCGTTTTGGAAAGCGGCATTAAAGAAATAAATAAGGAAATAGATAACATATAATTAATCATTTTGTCCGGTTACCGGACAAAATAAAACCTTAAATTTCATGGATAAAAATTCCTTAATCGATAAAATAACATCTTCTATTAAATCCCAGCTATCGGAAAACGGGCTTTTATATAACAAAATTTTCGTTTTCATTGCGGACAAATTCTATAACAGCATAAGATATAAGACTTATTTTTCTAATTTAAACGGAGCTTTCAGGGAACTTACGGAAGTTATAGAAAACGGATACAATATAGACGATTACGAAACCGTTGCCGATTTTATAAACGACTATCCGGGCTACGCGGGTTTATCGAGAATAGACGAGGTAGAAAACTTAAACGAATCGCTTAAATTTAAAATCGACAACGATATAAGTAGTATCGTTAATTTAGATATAGCGGGCTTAAATCTCGACGACTACGATTTTACGTGTTTAAGGCAGGCGGTTTACGATAGATTAAAAGAAGAAGGACTTACGAGCGAAAATATTATAGAAAAAATCGTAAAGCCGGCGCCGTTTAGAGAAACTATTCTTAAATACGAACGCAGTGCGGACAGAATAGAAGAAAAAAGAGAATTGTCGAAGCGGGAAGCCGAAGAAATAGAAATTCAAGAAGATTTGATAGCGCAGGCTATATACGAAGATTTTGAAGAATTGAAGGGTAGAAAAGAAAAATACGGAAAAGACGATGTAGATGAACTCCGAAACGCCTTAAGCAATTTGTTAGAAAAATTCGGAAGAGACAAGGTTAAAATTTTCATAAGGTCGATATATTTCAGGAAAAGCGTTGACAGGTCGATATTGGAAGTTCTTTTTCCGGAGAACTTCGCTATAAAAATATAGTAAAATATTTATATAGGAGGCTAAAAATGTTTGAATCTTATAAACTCAAAAAAGCAAAGGCTAAACTTGAACTTGAATCAGTAAATAAACAACTTCGAGATATTGAGATACAAAAGGAGAAAGAACGATGGGAGCAGATGCCTCAGTGGGAAAAGAATATTGAAACAGAGATTTTAAGAGATAAATTAGGATTATCAAACGGGAAAGAACATAGTCCAAAATATTCGGCAATAATGGCGGGCATTTGGACTATAGTCATTGAAGGGACGATATTTGCCTTTCTTTATTTAGTTTTTGTTTGGTCTGCACCACCACCTGAGCCTGTATATTATCCGGGTAAACATTCATATGCAGTGACAGCGCTTAATTCTCTGTTGAATAGCAACGGATTTTTTATATACGGAATAATCGGGCTTTTGTTAAGCTCATTATATGTGTATATAGAGTTGTACGATATTTATAGGCGTGGATATGGGCATTAGTCGCATCTACCATTGGCTAAAACAGGTGAGTTCCACGGTGTCAATCACCCCAAAACCGCATTAGACTTAGACGGCGTTATATTCGACTACGAGAAAACTTTCCGGAAGAAAGCCGCAGAACTTGGTCTAAATATTTCAATAAAGCGTCCTGAAATTTACAATATGGCCGAAAGATACGAGATTACGGCGGAGCAGGTATCCTTAATCAATGCAAGAATTGACTTTTCCGATATGGAAGTTTTTGACGAGGTTATAAACTTAAAGCATCATATTAAGGATATCAAATGCTTTATAACGGCAAGCCCGAAAGAAGCTTTGCATTTAAGAAAATTAAACGTATCTACAGTATTCGGTAAAGACATTCCCGTATATCATGCCGACACGAAAGAAAAACATAGAATTATTTCCGAGCTTGGAATAAGATATTTCATAGACGATTATAATTTGGCAATTCACCATATAGAATTAAACTGTCCTGAGTGCAACGCTTATTGGCTCAATAGAGGTTATGGGGATTTTAGTTTGCCGGAGCCGGAGAATAAGATAAATAGTTTGACGGAATTTTTTAAGAATATTAAAAAAATATCATGAATATTCAAAAAGTAATAGAAAAATATGTTAAGTAAGTTTTGAAAATGAATAAATGGCTTGTTACAATATTAATCTTAATATTTGGTGTGATTCCTATAGGGATTGTATCATGTATTCTTGCTTATAATCTTATATCTGTATTGCATAATCTAGGAAATTCAAATTATGTTGATATTTTATTTAGCGGTTTTGCCGCATTTGGAACGATTATCTTAGCAACGGCAACCTTTATTTCATTGTTTATAACTCAAATTAAAGATGATAAAAAGAAAAAAGAAATATTAAATCAGTTGAACATAGCACATTTAGCGGATATTAAAGAAAATTGTCTTAAGCCCATGTTAGGGTTAATTAATGATTATTATAATAATTACTGTATGTTTGAAATATCGGAAGAATCTAAATTTAACGACGTCTGGCTTCAAAATGAATTGGATTATCCGACACATTTTTGGGATGAGAAACTTGTTTACGGCGGCATTAATTACAATGCTATTGTTAATAATAAATTATATAATGATCTTGAGTATCATAAAATAACTAAAGGCATAGTCCATGAATTTCATAATTTTTTAGAATTAATTATATCAAATTGTATGCAATATAAAGAAAGTCTTAAAGAACTATTTATAAAAATAAAAAATTATGAAGAATTTAAACAACTTGTATTAAGAATCGAGCAAAAGGATAAAGCTAAAAATACGATTTTATCAAATGATACAAAATACGATTATATAAGGTTGATTATTATTATATCTTTAGGTTATCCAGATATAGAATATGTTTACCAAAATTATTTTAAGATGGCATACAATATCAGAGAATATGAAAATATAAAAAACATAGGTAATTTTTATAAAGAAAGTAATGAAGTGAAAAAAATTTTATTATTAAAAAATGAAGTGAAAAGTAATTATGAACCGTTACGTAAAAAAATAATGCACATATTGAATTATGAAGATTTACTTGATGAATGTGATTATTTAAAAATAAAACACAAAATAATATTCGCTGAATAAACATTGTCGTGATTTATATTAAAAATTCTAAATTATGAGTTCATTTAAAGACATTGCGTTTCAAATATTGAAAGAAGCCGGCAAACCTTTGCATAGCAATGAAATTACACAAATAGCCCTTAAGAAGGGTTGGCTTAAAACTGCAGGTAAAACGCCAGAAGCTACAATGAACGCGCAACTTATCGTCGACGTAAATTCTAAGAAAGAAAAATCCCGCTTTATTAAAACCGCTCCTTCAGTTTTCTGGTTAAATGAAAAACTTAAAGATTTAAGCATTAAAGAGACAAAGAAGTCCGAAAATATCTATAAAATTTCAAAAGACGTTTCGACAAAACAAAAAGGCGATATAGCCGAAGCCAGAATTGCGGAACTTATAATGCTCTATGGAGATACTACATTGTCATGCTATAAACCTATTTCCGACGATGAAGGTATAGATTTAATAGTCAAAGAAAAAGGCAGTTTAAAGACGATGTATATTCAAATTAAAAGCCGTTTCGGCGATAATCCCGATAAGATTTTTACGGCTAACGTTAAAACTTCTTCTATTTCGGATAATTATTCAATGGCGGTTATTTTTTGCTTTTTCGATACTGAAGAAGGCGACTTATGGGATTATATCTGGTTTGTTCCTGCTCCGGATTTTATTAAATTAGCCAATAAACTTGACGGCGGAAAATCTCTCGGATTTGTTGCCGGACGAAAGAAAAAAAGAGTCTAATAAGTGGGATAACTATTTAATAGACAAAAGAAGCCTTGCTAATCAAATAATAGCTCAAATGAAAAGAGTTTGATGAATAAAATTATAATAAAAATATTTATATTTGCATTTATTTTGTTTTCTGCAAATAAGGTTTTTGCTTTAGGGATTTTTAATATCCCTTACAACCAGTCCGACTCTAACTTTAATAAACTCGCAATGCGGGTGTATAATTCCGACAGTCCTTATACTTATACCAGTGGAGCTTATACCTATAACGCCATACCTATAACGACGACTATGTCAGGTTGCAAGCTGATAAGCATAATAAGACGCACGCAGGGCTTTCCGAAACCGGCATACTGGGCAATAGAAAATTATAAGATATGCAACGGAAATATTGCAGAGGTTAAAAATACCAATATGGCGGGGAGGGATAATTTGCCAAAAGGAATTAAACCTGTTATAAATAATACTATCCAAGAAGCAAGGCAATACGGCAAAGCGACCGCTAATTATTACGGATACAGGATAATAGCAAAGACGGGAGCTTACGTCGGGACGGTATTCGTTTATGTGCTTAACGGGATAAAGTTAGAAGCGATATACGAAGACAGACGTTTATAAAGCCAAAGGCTTTATGGTTGCCGAAGTGGGTTTTGAATTTAAAATAAAATTAATTTTAAAATGCAAAAAAAGAGGATTTTATGAATCTATCTCTTCTAATTCTGGAATATATAAGAGCAATTCTTTCGTGGCCATTAATAACTATCGGCACCGTTATTATTTTTAGAAAAAATATCAGTGTTTTTTTAAATAAAATAACGGAACTGAAATTTGGAGATATTGGAATTTCAGCTAAAACTTACTCCGAAAGTTTGGAGATGCCGGAAACATTATCTGATAAAAAAGAAAAAAAAGATGGATTTTCTGATATATTAGATAAGAAACAGGTTGAAATTATACCTGAAAAACTCGATGAAAATAAAATGGCCGAAATACAGTCCAATTTAAATCTTGCTAAACATTTCATATTCAATGAAATTTATTTTAATTACACTGAAATAATAAGTTATATTGATAAGTTGCTTGGTATGTGGCCATTTTTTAAGAAACAACGAGATTTAATGGCTATGTCTCTTGAACAAAAAGTCAATTTGCTTGTAAGTAATAATAAACTTGACTCAAATGCAGGAAGGGATGTTTTTAATTCATATTCTTATTGGTTTAACAATAAAGATAGAATTAATTTGATAGAAAACAATGATGAATTATTAGGAAATTACACTACGACAAAGCGATTAATAATATATTTAAAGTCCTTAACTTAATAAGAATAGAGAATTTACTATAAATTAGCCTATAGATATAATAAATTAAAAACTATGAATAAAATTCTAAACATCATTAAAGATTCTAATTACAGTTTCTCATTATTTGAGAAATCCTATATAGAGGAACTTGAAAAGAAAATAACAATAAAAGACGGTAAGCCTTATGTAACTTGCCTAATACGCGATAAAGAAATCGTTTTAAAGCCCGAAGAAGTTGTCCGTCAACTTTATTTAATGAAACTTATTAGAGAATACGGCTATCCTAAAAATAGAATAGTACTTGAACATCCAATACATTTTGGCAGGGAAGTAAAATCAGCCGATATTGTTATTTTTGATAAAGACCGTCCGACCGTTGAATATATCATTGTAGAAATAAAGAAACCAAAACTTCAAGACGGAAAAAATCAGCTCCGTTCATATACCAACGCGACCGGAGCGCCTATTGCCGTCTGGACAAACGGTGGCGAGATTTCGCGTTATAACCGTAAAGACCCAAATTATTTTAATGACATTACCGATATTCCAAAAGCAGACCAAACGCTTGAGGATATTCTAAAAGAAAGATTCACTCTTAAAGATTTGATTATCAAAGACAAAATTCCCAATGAAGGAAAATCCCTTAAGTTTATTATTCAGGAAATGGAAGACGAAGTCTTGGCAAATGCCGGCGTGGATGTTTTTGAAGAAGTCTTTAAACTTATTTTTACAAAACTATATGACGAATTACAAAGTAAAAAAGATAAAATGCGCATTGAGTTTTATCTTGAAGATCGCTTAAGCGAAGAAGACCTCGGAGATTATAATAAAGTAAAAGAAATTTTAAAAGAATACGATGATACTAATTCGAGAGTGCTTGAATTTAGAAATACAGGCCAATCCGAATCGGAACTGAAAAAGAAAATTCAAAAGCTATTTGACGAAGCTAAGCTTAAATGGCCAGGTGTTTTTGACGAGACGAGCCAAATTCAGCTTTCCCCGTCTCATCTGTCTATCTGTATTTCCAGCTTGCAGGACATCAAACTTTTTAATTCTAATTTACAGATTATTGACGAAGCCTTTGAATATTTAGTCAGTAAATCGGCAAAAGGGGAAAAAGGGCAATATTTTACGCCCCGCCATGTCATAGATATGTGCGTTAAAATGCTTAATCCTAAACCTGGCGAATATATGGTGGATACCGCCGCTGGTTCTTGCGGGTTTCCAGTGCATACTATATTTCACATAACTGGTCATCTTTTTAAAAATGCCGATATTCCTGAAGAAGAGAAAGAAAATGTATTGAAAATTTTTGGGATAGACTTTGACGAAAAGGTAGTTAGGGTAGCCCGAACCTTAAATCTAATAGCGGGAGACGGAAATACTAACGTTTTACATTTAAACGACCTTGACTATGAACGATGGAACGAAACCGTCAAGATTAGGGAATGGTACGATATATATGGAGCAGGGCTTAAAAGGCTTGAAAAGTTGCGAAAAGATACATCTTCATATAAAGAATTTAATTTCGACATTCTTATGGCTAATCCGCCTTTTGCAGGGGATATTAAAGAATCCCGAATAATTCATAAATACGAACTCGGATATAACGAAAAAAATAAACCAAAATCAAAAGTCGGCAGAGATATCTTATTTATTGAAAGAAACATTAACTTCTTAAAACCCGGCGGGAGAATGGCGGTAGTTTTACCTCAGGGTCGTTTTAACAATACATCGGATAAGCAGATTCGCGAGTATATAGCCGAAAAATGCCGCATTTTGGCGGTAGTTGGATTGCATGTAAACACTTTTAAACCGCATACGGGAACAAAAACAAGTGTTTTATTTGTTCAAAAATAGAACGACGACCCTAAAGCCGGTCCTCTCTGCCCGAAAGTAGAAGACTACCCGATTTTCTTTGCTGTTTCGGAAAAATCTGGTAAAGACAATTCAGGGGAATATGTTTTTATAAAGAACGGCAACGGTCAGCCGAAATTAGATAAAAACGGACATCTTATTATAGACCACGACCTACACAATCATAACGGCGAATTGCCGGACGGCGTTGCAGAAAAGTTTATAGAATGGGCAATATCGGAGAATTTATCCTTTTGGGAAAACTAGTTAATAATATTAATAGAAATTTTTATTTTAATAAATTGAAAATGTTAAAAAATAATATTAAAAAAAAGCTATCGAATATTAGCTATGTATTTTACTCGATTACACCAATATTAAAAATTGTATTTAAATTAATATATTTTTTAATTTTTATAAGTCTGCCAATTTTTTTATTATATTATTGGAATTTTAAATATGTAAGTAAAATTATTTATTTTTTAAAAATATCTTGGTGGCCATTAGTTACTGTATTTGTAATCCTATTGTTTAAGGATAACATTGGTAAACTAATAGATGAATTAAACGAGTTATATATTTTTGGAAACAAGGCTAAACGAGATAAACAACCACCGAACCAAGAAATATTATATAATAAAGTGGATATAAAAAAAATTGAAGAAGTTTATGAGCAATCCAAAGAAGATATTATAAAGAATTTTAGCGATAATGTAAATACATTAAAAGAACAATTAGCCAATAAGGAAATTGAGCTTGATTTTGAGCGAATTTACAATGTTATTTATGGCAGCCAAATATTCATCTTAGATTATTTAAATGTTTCAAATGCTATAATTAGCTTTGATCAAATAAATAGATATTATAGAGAGACACAAAACAAACAACATCCTTTTTTAAATAATATTGACATTTCACAATATTTATCTTTTTTAACCAGTTCACAATTATTAGAATTAGCAGATTTAAATAATTATAGAATAACCAAAAAGGGAAAAGACTTTATAAAATATATCAAAGAAAGACAATATAATCTAAATAAACCATTTTAATATATGCAATGCTCAATTATTACATTTAAAGAACTTTTAATTGATAATGATATATTTAGATTTGATGCTGATTATTTTCGTCCTAAATCTTATACTCTTTATAAAAACATAAAAAACAAAAGATATACAAGGATTAAGAATAGTTTTAGAGTTACGAAATTAGCTGGTTTTGAGTACACAAAATATTTTACCTTTCAAAATATGAACTCAGATAGTTTTTATACAGTCTTGACAAGCAAAAACATTCAAAATGAAGATTTAATATTAAATGATTTTTTAAAGATTGATAAAAAAATATCTGATGAATTTTTGGGTAGATCAAAATTACAAAAAAATGATATTGTCTTATCTTATACAGGCGAATATAGACGATCTTTAGTTTTAGAAGAAGACAACTTGCAACTTGGTCCAAATATCTGTCTTCTTCGGGCAAAAAATAATAATATTAATCCATTTTATTTATCCACTTTTTTAAACTCTGAAGCTGGCCAACTTTTACTTGAGCGTGAAAAAACCCTTTCAGCTCAACCTACGGTTGCCATGTCAAGAATAAGAGAAATACCAGTGCCGTTATTCAGTGAAAATTTTCAAAATTTAGTTAAAAAAATTATTGTTGTTACAAAATTAAATAGAAAAGAATCAAATGAATTTTATTCTCAAGCCGAGCAACTTCTTCTTTCCGAACTTGAACTTTTAAACTGGAAGCCAAAACAAGAACTTGCTTTTATAAAAAATTTTTCCGCCACACAACAAGCAGAGCGGTTCGATGCAGAGTATTTTCAACCAAAATATGAGGAAATTATGGAATCGGTCAGGAAATATAAAGACGGTTTTGATGAGTTGGGAAATTTAGTGCAAATAAAAAAGAGCATAGAGCCGGGAAGCGAAGCATATCAAGAAAATGGAATTCCGTTTGTCCGCGTGAGCAATCTTTCGAAATTTGAACTTTCTGATAATAATCAACAATTTATTTCAGAAAAATTATACGATGAATTGAAAATTTATCAACCTAAAAAAGACGAAATATTATTATCTAAAGACGCGACCCCCGGCATAGCTTATTATTTAAACGAAGAACCAAAGCAGATGATTGTTTCCGGCGGCATTTTGAGATTAAAAATATTAAGTCAAAAAATTTTACCGGAATATTTAACACTTGCTTTAAATTCTGTTATCGTGCAGAAGCAAATTGAACGCGATGTAGGCGGTTCCGTTATAAACCATTGGAGACCTGATCAAGTGAAATTAACAATAATTCCGATATTAGAAAATGCTAAACAAAAAGAAATTAAAGAACTCATTGAACAATCGTTTTTTTATAGAAAACAGTCTAAATCGTTGCTTGAAATTGCTAAACGAGGGGTTGAGATTGCAATCGAAAAAAACGAGGAAGAAGCGGAAAAGTGGATAAATTATAATTTGACAGAATTAAAAAAACTTAAAAATATTTAAACACAGAGCATCGGAATGAAACTAAAAGGATTTAAAATTTTAAATTACAAATCTATTAAAGACAGCGGATATTGCGATATTTCTTCCGACATAACCATTCTTGCAGGTAAAAACGAATCTGGCAAAAGCGTAATACTTGAAGCGTTAAGTTGCTTTAATATTAACGCAAATATACCCGATGACGCTCGCCCTATAGGAGACGTTTACGTGGGTCTGATTGGAGAAGAAAAACTGTAATAGCGTGTCTGTTTGAAATAGATGATTCGACAATAAAGAAAATTTCAAATAATATAGAATTAAATAAAAAATTTATATCGTATTTAAAAAAAATCCAATTGAAGTTTTTAAACATGGTGATGGTTCTTATAGCTTGAACAAAAGAACATTATTTGTAATAATTTATAATAACGCATTTTTATAGAATTGATTTGCAAATATTTTACCAATCTATCAATAATATATTGACTAAAGATGAATAGTATTATATAAAAAAATAATAAGGATTAACTGTGAGATAATTGCCCAGTTAAAAACGAAAAAGCCGTCCAGTTAGAACGGAATACGCAATGGAGGTTAAAAAGCAATGAAAATAGGTTTTATAGGATTAGGCATAATGGGAAATTTTATGGCATTAAATTTATTAAAAAACGGCGTTATGCTAAATGTTTATAACAGAACTAAAGAAAAAGCTGAGGAGCATATAAAAAAAGGGGCAATATTTTTAGATTCGCCAAAGGAAGTCGCAAAAAAAAGCGACATTATAATGCTTATGCTATCTGACTCGAAGGCCGTCTCTAATATAACAGACGGCAACGACGGATTACTGGAAGGTTTAGACGGCGAAAAAATAATAATAAATATGAGCACCATAGAACCTGATTATTCAGCTATGCTTTATAAAAAAATCAAGATAAAATCTCCGTCGTCTCTTTTTTTGGAAGCTCCGGTCATCGGAAGCAAAATTCCCGCTAAAGAAGGGACTCTTATAATTTTAGCCGCCGGAGATAAAAAGGCTTATGACCTTTCAACCGCTTATTTTAATATGATTGGTAAGAAGGTTATTTATCTCGGCGACGTTCCCAAGGCGTCATACTTAAAAATTATTAATAATCAGATTATGGGAATTACAATGGGCGCTTTAGCCGAAGGATTAAGTTTATCTAAAAAAATAGGATTAGACGAAAATACAGTTTATGATATCGTGAATTCCGGAGCATTTGCAAATCCGATGTTTCAGCTTAAAGGGAAAAATATTATAGATAATAATTATGAAACTAATTTTCCATATAAACATATGCAAAAGGATTTAGATTTTGCGGTTAAACTTTCAGGAGAATTTAAAGCATTTTCTCCTTTAACGTCCGCAATAAACAACTCCTATATTTTAGGATACGATAAATTTAAAGATGAAGATATGTGCGCTATATATAAAACTTTAAATTGTGAGTAATTCATTAGTTGATTTAAGATGTCTAAAAATTAACTATTTCAAACCTACAGGAAAAGTCTTTATTTATCTGGTAGGCACGGGCGGTCTCGAACCGCCGACCCCTACCGTGTCAAAGAAAAACATTAAAATTAACGAGATGGGCTTTCTACCTTCACTTATAGATTTATTAACGCTTTGACGGCTTTATATATATTGCGATATTTTCCATATATTCTATACATTCGGATATTTTGTGTGACAGTCGTGTGACAGTTTTTTTTAAAAATTTTATAAATTTTTTTAAAAAAGGCTTTAAAAAAAATAAAAAATAATTAAGCGGAGGTTAAGGGCTTATGTTTAATCATATTAATTTTATCTTCATATACGATATACTTATTTTAGCTATAGTTTTTATAGGTTCATTTTTTATAGGCAGGTTTATCGGCAACTTAGTTAAATTTGTCTTAAAAAATCTAAAAGATAATTTATTTATAAATTTAAAAAATATGCAAGACAGTATAAGACGGTTAGACAAGCCTTGAAATCCTATATATTTTTGTCTTGCCGCAGTCTTATTGTTTTGTTTAATTAGGCTACGTCCATTAATCTATCCTTAGTCAATATTAATCTTGACAAGTTTACTCAATAAAACGGATGTACCAAATATTGCAACGAATAAAACAGCGATAATTCCGCCGATAAACGAAAAAGACAAGTTATTTATTAATCCGAAAATACCGGCTTTGTTTCCCACCTGCACCGACACAACCTGAATCCATTCTATCGTTCCAACAATAAAGGCTAAAAAAATAGATAAAGCAGTCATAGTTATATTATACCTCAGTTTTCTTAGCGGATTAATAAGAGCCCAGTTATACGCGAACGCCATTAATACCCCGTCTGTTGTATCTATTAATATCATTGTCGTCGAAAAAAGCACAGGAAGTATCATAATATCTATTAATGGGTGACCTGCGGCAGCCAATGTGCCGCCAAGTCCAAGTATTACAGCCTCGGTGCCTGTGTCAAAACCCAAGCCGAATAAAAATCCGACAAAATACATTCTGTAAGTATTTTTTATTATATTAAACAGTTTTCTAAAATACCTGTTCATAAAACCTCTTTTAGCAAGCTCATCCTCGAATTCATCTTTGCAAGTTTTATAATTTTTTGCAAGTTTTATAATACCGAAAAGAATCACCAAGTTCATAAATCCCAATAAATACAAAAAACCAGCCGAAAATCCAGTACCTAAAATACCTAACATATTGGTATAGTGAACAGGCATAATTTTATCCACTTCTTTTCCTGTCAACGCTATCAAAAAAACCATTATCATAACCGATGTGGAATGTCCTAAAGAAAAGAAAAATCCAGTCGTTACCGGTTTTTTGCCCTCATTCATTAATTTGCGGGTGGCGTTATCTATAGCTGAAATATGGTCGGCATCAAAACCGTGTTTTGCGCCCAGAACTATGGCCAAAGCTCCCAAACCCAGAAACATCGGATTTGTGTTAAGCCTGATAAATAAAATACCCACGGAAAAAACAAATAATAATACGATAAAAGAATAAAGCAGTATTACTTTAAATTTGATATCTTTTAGCATTTAGACCTCCCTCCGTGTAGCCAATTTATTGTCGATATTAAAAAAGGCGTCTCCGGCAATAATGCTTTCGGCATAGGTAACGCTAAATAACCGTACTATTAACTTAGTCGGGTATTTCGCGTCCATGTTCTTGCCGCAACGAACGCATTGCAAGTTCGCGGCCGTGTTCCATATAGCCGTGCACTGCGGGCGGGGATAAAAATAGCTTTTTAACCGTTCCTCCGCACGCAGGACACTTAGGTTCACATTCGTGAATCGAATGCAGTGCTTCAAATTGCATACAACATTGCGTACATTTATAGTCGTAAGTGGGCATTTAAACACACCATTAAATTAATGTATTATTATTAAATATTTAGAATATAGACGTTGATATTCTCGCAAAATAAGCATTGCATTCGATATTCAATGATTATAAAAGTTAATAGCTTATTTCCATCGCGCCGGTTGTTTAGATTTGACATTTAACGAGGCTGATGTAACATCAGGAATCAAAGTACGCTTTTCGGCTGCGACTCCAGGCATTGGTGCCCTTAGGCGGCGTGTCTCGACCTCCCATATCCAACCGCTTATTGTAACATCTTTAGGTATAAGCGGATGATTTCTAAAGGTTTCTATTGTCTTCATGCATGTTTCATCTACATCATCCATCATTCCGATCCATTTCGCAAAAGCTCCTTTTTCTAATTTCAACTCAGGCAACGTCGGATCAAGCATAATATTATCCGTATCAATACCTTTTTCCCGAAAAAATTTTTCCAGATCGTTAGCATTAGCAGATAACATTCCACATTGAGTATGCTCTACGATGACTATTTCTTTAGTGCCGAAAAAATTACATGTCAACATAGCCGAGCGAATTGCATCGTCTGTCGCAATTCCTCCCGCATTTCGGAAACAATGTGCGTCACCCCCGCCTGCAGGCTTATCCGTAAGAATCCCAAGCGCTTCATCGACTGGCAAACGTTCATCCATGCAAGCAAGCACCCACAAACTTCGGTTGTTATGTCCCTCTGGTCCGTACAGGCGGCGTTTTGCCCAGTAATCGTATTCTTTAACTCTGTTAGCTAAATCTTCTTTAAGTGTTGACATTTTAATGCCTCCTTGATTTTAGGTTAAATTAATAATTTAAAGTTTGAGAAAATCTTAATTAAGCTTTTCTCTTATGATATAAAATAATGCATACATTGTGCCAAAGTATTTATTCCTTAAAACTATTAACATTAAGCATGTATATAAATAGTACAAATGAACATATAATTCCCATCATAAGTAAATTTATGTTTTATTTATCAAATAAAATGATGATTTATATAAAGTGAATATAATGTTCGTATAGGAAAAATAATTTCATATTTCGTTTCGTCATTTGATGGTTCCTGTATAATAATATATAATCTAACAAATAATGAACTTTATTCGAGGAAATTTTTCGGAAAAATTTAATTTTAGAAATGATATAATTAGAAAAATATATAGAAAATTTTAAAAGTATCTTTATTAATATTAATTAAAAAATATTTTATGGTCGAAAAAATATATACCAATTTAAATCCATTGTCTTTTTTGCAGACGTTTATCAGCTTAGGTTTATCCTCGCGGGAATATAGTAAACTTGATACGACCAGGAAGGTAGAGCAATTAGGCCTTGACGCAGCATGTTGTTTTGAAACCGCATATAGACAAGAGTTTAATTTGACCGGAATCCTCGATTGCGATAAATGCGCAGAAATGATAATTGAAATCAAAAATAAAATCGGCGGTAATTTTTCCAGAACTTCAAGTTTGCCTGAAACAATCAGGGTTATAAATACCCGTTGCCCTTTCGGTGATGCGGTTAAACAAACCCCTGAATTATGTAAAATGACTTCAAGCGTATTCGGGGGAATAGTGGCAAGAAATTTTGGCTACGCAAAAGTCGTCTTAAATAGAAGAATAGCGGCAGGAGATTCAACCTGCGACATACAAATATTTATGAACCGTTCGGACGGCATAAATTATATCGGTGATGAATATGACTGGCAGATTAACAACAATGGTAAAAATCAGGATTTTCAAAACAAAAATAAAATAATTGAAAACGGCTGGTGTGTTTTGGAGGATATAGACGAAAAGAGAATAGTTCCAGATATAATCGCAAATTCACACCAAATGAAAGACATTTTGAAAATGGCAAAAAAGGTCGCAAGCAGTTCATCCACGGTTTTAATTGTTGGCGAAACCGGTGTAGGTAAAGAAATTGTGGCAAAAGTAATACACTCGCTCAGTCCCCGCTGGAAAAAACCTTTTACGGGAGTAAATTGCGGGGCGATACCGGAAAATTTGGTGGAAAGCACCCTGTTTGGTCACGAGAGAGGTGCTTTTACCGGCGCGTATGAGGTGCATCATGGATACTTCGAACGTACCGAAGGCGGCACGCTTTTTCTCGACGAAATAGATTCGCTCCCTCTATCAACGCAAGTAAAGTTATTAAGAGTGCTTCAGGAAAAAGAATTTGAAAGAGTTGGCGGAAAACATTCAATATCATGCGATGTGCGCATTATATCGGCCACAAATGCAAATCTGGAAAAGCTCGTATTAATTGACAAGTTCAGGCGAGATTTTTATTACAGGATTAATGTAATCAGTTTTCATATACCACCTCTGCGTCAGAGACAAGAAGATATTTTGCCTTTATCGGAATATATTCTCGGCAAGTTGGAAATAAAATATGGAGTAAAAGCCGCTCTATCTCATGAAGCAATTAATCAATTATATGCCTATAATTGGCCTGGAAACGTTAGAGAACTGGAAAATATATTAGAACGGTCGCTACTCTTATCTAATGATGATAAAATATCTAACTTATCTATATCCACCATGACAGCTGAAGATAAACCAACTATAAACGACTATGCGAATTTAAAATTACGGACGATAAAAAAGCAAGCCTCCAGTGCTGCTGAGTTATCCGTTCTTGAAAAAACACTTACAGAGTTCAATGGAAATATTTCTAAAGTAGCAAAATCCCTCGGCATTAGTACAAGGGCAATTTATAAAAAATTAAATATGCTAAAAATCGACCCTGAGGGTTTCAGGCATAAGATTTAATAAGTTTTTTATAAAAATATAGAATAATATTAATGCCTTTCTATGATTTTTTTAAGAGACTTATAAATGAAGATAAGAGCTGTATTTATAAATATTTCTTGAATATTAAAATGTATTACATATGAATTTAAAAACAGAAATAATACCAAAAAGATTTTTAATTTTACAGGTTTTAATTTTTATTCTTGGATTTGGATTCTTATTTATTTGTGTACTGTTAAATCTTCCGGCATCAAATGATACAGCTCTTTTAGGGCTTAAAGCGATTATATTTATGATCCTTTTTGTGGTCAATACATCGTCAAACTCTTTGTACAGCAGCGAGTTTTATTATGTAAATAAATGCGGGTGCGATAATAAAAATTTAACAAATGCTGATGATGCATATAATTCGGAAGATATAAAAAATATACAGACCGGTTCGGCTCAAAAACTTTTATATTTTAATCTTTGGATATTGAACAGCAGTTTCTTTTTGATATTTTCAATTCTAATAAATATTATTCAAAGCGTAGGAAAATTGTCGGACAATAGCATATTAAAAATACTATCCTTTTATTCTTTCTTGATTTTTTTGATAGCAATGATAGCAAATTATATAATATTCAACTGTTCTTTTTATAAGTCGCTCAAGAAAATTGTTCAAGGAAACTGATGGATATTTAACAGTTTCTATCGACAAATTTGAGAAGGAATTGATTGTATATTTTATCAAAAAGATGGTATTGAACGACAAGCTTCTTTTGTCGCAAATTGGGATGTCTATTTTAATGAAATAGCCGATAATTATACGACCGAAGATATTTCATTGGAAGATTTGTTTAGATTGTGGGCAGAAAAAGTTATAAAAAAATATCCAAATGGATTAATACCTATTACATAGGGGTTGGTTGGTTCAGGAATATTTGAATATATATCGTTTCAACTCAATGATAAAGTTAAAAAAGGAGGGTATAATTTTTTAACTTATTTTTCTTATCCTTTGCGTAAATGTAAGTTCCAAAAGTTATTGATACTTTACAAAAGATAATGAAACCTTACAAAATTTTTTGTCAAGTTATTTTTATTATATTATGGTATAGTTTCATTAAATTTTGTAATTTATATTTTTAAAAAATATGATAAAATCAAAAAAATAATTTTAAATAGTATCAATAACTTATGGAATCTACAGCCAGAAAAGCGAGGGATGCAAAAATCGAAAAAGAAAATGCGAAAGCAGAACGTGATTTTGAAAATAAAATTAAAAATTCCTAAAAAAATTTCAGATGAGAAATACCTTTTAAACCTATGCAAAATAAAGCATTAATGGCAGAATTGTCCGTAATCGGGACAAAAAATCAGCAAGACTATATGCTTACTGACATTATGCCTGATTACTAAGTCTAAATTTAAGTTTTACATCCGCAATAAAAAATCATATATTTAAGAATATAGCGGTTTTTAATATAATTAACTTATTTTATTCTATTGTAAGGTGTAAAAGTTATTAAAGCTTTACGGAATATAATAAAATATTGTAAATACATTATTATAACTATAACTAGTTAGATTTATTCTGGGGAGCAACATGTCGGAAGAAGAATGCGAAAAAAGATGGCGAAAAATTATTTTTGAACCTTTCGCAAATTTTTTAAATAATCTTGTAGTATTTAGTATCGTAGGATATGTTGGTCTTTACGCAGTAATTCATCCTGGATTATTTCGCAGGCCGTTTATAGACTTTTATTGCGGATCTGCGCTTATCGGGATTTCTATATTGATGATTGTTTGGAATATTGGTATTCTGGTAAGCACTATAAGAAATTATATCGAACGTTATTTTAATAAAAAGCTTCCAATTTGGATGTTGCTTATATTTTCTTTTTTGCTTTTATGGCCTTTGCTGTCTTTTATAGTTTTTATCCCTTATTTTTTCAATCTTTCAATTAAATAACTGTGATTTTGAAGCATTTAAATAATTTATATCACTTTTTTTATAATACGTATTGACATAATTTCTTAAAAGTGTTAAAAGTTAAAATATGAAAAATATTTTATTTTTTTTAACATTTTTATTTTTTTTGCCGGTTCTGTCTTCAAGAGCGTATTCTTACGTTCTCGGCAATGCCGGCTCTAACGTAAAAATAGTCGAATACTCCGACTACGAGTGTCCCTGGTGCCGCAAGTTCGAACTAAAAACCTTTCCTTATATATATAAAAATTTCGTCAAAAAAGGATATATAGAGTGGGATTTCAGGGATTATCCTTTAATCGCCCTGCACCCTCTCTCGTTCAAGGCCGCCGAATACGCCGGATGTTCCGGAAACGAGTATCTCCTCGTAAGGTTTAAGCTGTTCGAATATCAAAAAAAATGGGACAGTTCCGGCGATTTCTCTTTTTTAAATAAATACGTTGGGCATTATAGGTATTCGAAGATAAAATCTTGTGCCGAAAACGGACTCGACAAATCCTACATCGAATCCGAAATAAAAAAAGGAGAGGAACTCGGCATTCACGCTACTCCGAGTTTCGCCGTATATAAAAACGGACGTCTCTTTAAAGTCGTAAACGGCTACAGAGGATCCGGTTACTGGTATAACACTTTAACTTTTTTGCTTGAAAGATAGGAGGCATAATAGGTATGGAATCTATAAAAAACATGGCTGCCAGCGAGAATGCTTTTATCGTGAAATATTTTTACAAATCAGAAGCATTTATAGTCTGCGATAACTGCAATAAACGTCTGTCGGGAGAACTCAGCTTTAATCTGTTTTTTTTGACGGAAAATAGCGTTCCATATCTTAGCCGGATTTTTTGCAGGCGCTGCGCCGACGTGCTGTATCACGAAACCGTCAGGCTGTCTTATATGGAAGCAAAAATCAACGTAAAAAAAATAATAATAGCAAGGGAGAGATATTAATATATGATTCGTATAACGCATTTAGCCGGCGGGGTTTTGGTTTCCGCCGCTTATATCGATTTAGCCAATATTCCTTACGATAAAACCCTTCCTTTTTATTTTTTTGCGGGACTTGCCGGTTCCGTTCTTCCAGACATCGACCTTATTATGGGACGCAGGACTGATACGAGCGTAATGCTGAAGCACAGAGGTATTACGCACACGTTTCTTTTTGTAGTTTTGTGCATTATAGGAATTAAACTAGCCGAACTTTATTCGGGAGGCGGGTTTTTAGTTTCGCCGGGAATGATATTTGTTTTTGTCCTATGCGTCCTGTCGCACTTTGCGCTGGATACGTTAAATTACGAAGGAATACTCCTTTTATGGCCGTTGTCAGGCAGGCGGTTCGCCTTACGTCTCATAAAAGCCGGAAGCTTCGCTGAATTCGTTTTGGTGCTTCTGCCGCTTTCTATTCTTGCCGCTTTATTAATCTATAAATTAAATTTTTTCGGAGGGTTGCATGGCTTACGATTCATGGAAATACGAAGGTTCTAATGAGGATATATATTCTGCGGTTCCTAACGGCCGCGGTTCGCAGCCGCCGCTTATAAGGGAAAAGAAAAAACCCGTCGTCACTTTGATAGACGTGCTTTCCGAAGTGCAGAAATGGCGCGTAGCCGAAAGCAAAGGCATTCCGCTCGACCCGGACAGGATCCCGTACAGGGATAAAATAAAATATATGAGCGTCGGCATGAAACACGGCGCCATAGAACTATTTTTCACCCTGTTTATGTTTCCGGTAATAGCTATTTTCTTACCTACTTATATTCATTATTTCAGAGGTCATTCCGTAGGACTCGGATTTGAAACTTTGCTCGTAGGCATTTCGCTTTTGCCCCTTGCCGGCTACTTAATTTTATGCCTCGTGCTCGCAAGCATGTGGAGCGGCAGAATGACAGGGGGGATTATAATGTCGCTTCTGCTCGGCCGCATATCCATCATTCTGATGGTCGGACTTTTCGGGTCCATGCTCTTTTATTTTTTTTATGAACTGTCGGGCTTCGTGTCGCTCGGACATTATTTTGTATCGGTATTTTATCTGCCTCATATTTTTCCGAGGATGCCTAAATTAAGAGCCTATTATTCGCTGTTTTTTTATAAGATGATACGTCCGGAGCTTCTTGCTATTTCGATAAAACTTGCTTTCATATTTGTTTTATCGGGGCTCATTCCGATATTTACGGTCGGGTGCAAGGCATGGTTTGTAAAACAGATTAAAAATAAAAGCGAAAACGGAGGAAAATAGTCAACCACCCGTCGTTAAAATGGCAGGCTTGCAAAAGCCGGTTGTGTATTAGCCCCCTAATTGACTGGAATAAAATAAGACACTATAATTAAAGTCAATGGGGGGTAAAAAATGGGATTAAATTTAAGAAGAAAATTTTCGGATGACGATAAGATTAAAATCCTGCAGGAA